>CBFHPE010000018.1:0-23670 GCA_965657515.1 Sulfurovum sp. | reverse complement strand
CTCTGCTTAAGTTTCAGCCTGGGGTCAACTTCTTTAATTTCAAGTACTACAGCTGTAGTATCATCAGGCAGCTTGTCTTCATGAAGTTTACTTGCTTTTTTTACTAAAAAGGAGGCTCCCATTTTCATACCGGAACTTAATTCTTCTTGGGAAAGTTCATTATAGAGTCCATCAGTACAAAGAAGTATCTGATCACCAGATAGGAGATTATTTTCAAAGTAGTATGGTGCTACACTTTCCTCCAAACCTATCGCTGAAGTAAGCACATTCTCCATACCATCTTCATCCATTGTATGATCATCGGAGAGTTGTATAAGTTCTTCATTTCTATGCAGATAGATACGGCTGTCCCCTACATTTGCACCATATAGCCTGTCACCTTCAATGACCACTAATGTTAATGTAGTCACAAGTTCTTCACGTTCGTACTCTGCCATGGAGTCTAAATACAAAACTCTATTGATATTTTCAATAAAGTGTTTTATGGATTTCTCCATACTCCAGCTTTTAGGTCTGTTCTTAAGGGAATGCACTAAAAAATTACTGGTATGTTTTGCGGCCTGTGCACCCTGAAGTGCAGACCCTACCCCATCACATACTACAGCAACAGTAATGTTCTCCATCACCTTAACTTCAAAAAAATCATCACCTTTGAGTTTTGTACCTTTTGCGAGTGTAAGTCCTGATGTTTCGATGTTTTGTTTTAACATGGAGTACCTTTGTGATTATTCTAAATTATATGATAAAGATTATGACATAATTTAAAATAATGAGACTTCCGCACTAAAGTGCGAAAGTAAAACCTATATGATCCCGCCAGAGTTAACACCCCATGTAGTTCTCCATCTTGTTTTTACAAACGAGATACCTGCGATCGCAACTAAAACTACAGCTGCAAAGATCATAAATCCAGTTGCATATCCATCAAATGCACCTTTTGACCAACCAAGTGTTTTGATCAGCATAGTACCACCAAGACCACCGGATGCACCAATGATACCAGTCATAATACCAATATCCTTACCAAATCTCTGAGGAACAAGCTGGAACACTGCACCATTTGCCATACCAAGGTTTGCCATAATAAGAAAAAGTACTACAATAGCTACACCAAATGGTAATGTCACAGTTGCATTGAGTAAAGCCAATATTGAGACAACACCAAAGAAAATATAGAGTGACTTGATACCACCTAATTTATCTGCTATGGCACCACCTACGGGTCTCAGTACAGCACCTGCGAAGATGGTCAACGCACCAAAGTATCCAGCAACTACTTTTACGTTTGATTCATTAAAAAATTCTGTACCAAACACCGACATATCAGCTTGATATGTATTCATAAGATACACTTTCATGTATCCTGCAAACCCAACAAAACCACCAAAACTCACTGCATAAAAAAGGTTAAACCACCATGTATCTTTATCTTTAAGAAGTTTTCCATAATCAGAAAGTCTTTTTGGTCTAGCTTTATAGACAGATGCTGGTGCATTTTTCGCTATAAAAGCATAAGCGATAAATACAATGATAGACATCACTGCCCCTACTAAAAATACTGATTCCCAACCCCAAATCTCTGCTATTTTTGGTGCGAACAAGAAATCAATGACCACTCCGATGTTACCAGCCCCAGCAATACCAAGAACGATACCTTGAGACTTAGGTGGATACCACTGACCCGCCTGTGGAAGTGCTACTGCAAATGATGCCCCAGCAAAACCAAGTCCCAATGCAACGATAAGCAAAGCATTATATGTGATAGACTCTCCCATAAAGTAAGCCAGTAAAAGTGCTGCGATAACAACTGATTGTGCCATGAGTGCTGTTGTTTTGGCACCAAGTTTATCCACACCAAAACCAAGCAATATCCTTAAAAATGCTCCTGCTAAAATAGGAAGTGAAAGTAACGTAGCTTTTTCGCCTGATGTCATCATATAGCCTGTAGCAGCCAATGCTTCAGTTATTTCTGTAGAAAGTGGTCCTAACATTGTCCACACCATAAAACTCATATCAAAATATAAAAAAGCCATGAACAATGTTGGTGTATGTCCTTGTCCTTTTAATGCTTTAAAACCTGCCATTTATTAATCCTTTAAATAATTATTAGCGTAGTATACATCAGAAAAAGAGGCATAATTAAAATAATATGATTAAATTTTAATCATTCATTTATAGCTCTATTTAAGGGATAAGATAGAATTTTATGAAAGCATAATTACACAATTGGTTAAATTTTAATCAACCATTACCTTGTTTGGGATCGTGCCCAAGATATAATTATTTCAATTAAACTGATCGAAATATAAAAGGTAAAATAACGATGACTATTTTAGAAAAAGCACTGGAAGCCAGAAGCAAAAAAGTAAATAAAGTAGAGACAACCAAAGCACTTAAAATACCTATGGATGTTCATGCCAAACTTAAAGAGATAGCTGCTGCTGGTTATGAAAGTCTAGCAAAAGAAGACAGCGCTTATTTTTTAAAATGTTTTGGACTGTTTGACAAGGGTGAAGACTTTATGCTTCGAGTACGTGTACCTGCAGGCCAATTGAACTATGAACAAACTCTACGTATCGGAGAAGTCGCTAAAAAATATGGAAATGATTATATAGATATCACCACACGTATGCAGATAGAACTCCGTTATCTGCAAATAGAAGATATCGCAAGAGTTTTAGAAGAGTTGAAAGAAGTAGGTATCTCTACCTTTCAAACAGGGGTGGACAATCCTCGTGGTATAGTAGCTGATCCACTTGATGGTATTGCGTATGACAATATCATCGAGACTATGCCTATTATCAATGAACTCCAGACGATTTTTGGTGAGAACCCTGAGTGGATATCTGCACTTCCAAGAAAATTTAACACAGGTATACTCGGTTCACTCTCAAACTCTTGTAATATCTTTGGTCATGACTGTTGTTTTGTATTGGCCCAAAAAGATGGTCTCTTTGGATTTAACATTTTCCTCGGGGCAAGAGTCGGTGTACAATCACAAGATGCAGATCTTTTTGTAAACATTGATGAAGTACCTCTCTTTTTTAAATCACTCCTTAATGTGTTTAAAAACTATGGTTACCGTGATAACAGAAATAAGAACCGTTTGGTGTTTCTCATTAATGATGTAGGAATGGAGAACTTTATTGACGCAGTGAAAGAGGAAGCAAATTATGACTTTACTACTGCAGGAACAACTATGGTACAGTCACAATCTATCGCATTAGGATCAAATAAAGTACTTGGTCGTAATGGTAAATTTGCTTACAAGATCACTGTACCATCAGGTATATTTACAGGTACAGGCATGATGGCTACTGCAGAGCTCGCAAAAGAGTTTGGAACGGGTGATGTGAGACTGACTTACGATCAAAATGTTTACATTGTGAACCTTCCTAAAGATTCACTTGAAAGTTTTGAATCCAGTGAGTTCATCACACAGTATGCAAAATTTAACAACCTATACTTTAATGATATGATCGCCTGTGCAGGTACAAAGACCTGTAGTTTTGGTGTCATCCCTAACAAACCTGATGCCATAGAGATGGCTCATTTTCTCAGTTCAGAAGTGGCTATAGAAAATGCCAATGTACGTATGAACTGGTCTGCTTGTCCTAAAGGTTGTGGTGTGCATGGTATAGCTGACATTGGCTTTGAAGGCTGTAAAGCAAAAGATACTGAGGGCAATAGGGTTGATGGTGTACATATCTATTTAGGTGGTAAAATTACACGAGAAGCAAAGGAAGCTAGACAATTACACAAATCGTTACCCATAACCGAAGCAAAATATCATGTCAAGTATATCCTCCAAGCCTATAGTACTTTTAAAAAGCGTGGTGAAACATTTGAAACATTTGAAACACGTTACCTTTCAGCAAACTATAGTTATCAGGCACTTGCATTTTATACGAAAATAAACTATATATTAAATGATCTACTAGGTCTGAACTTAAAACTAGAGTTAAGTAGAGAACCTAAAACCTATAAGAAAGAAGAGTTTGAACTCTTTGATTTTGGGTTAAAACTCTTTAAATTACTTACAGGGGAGAAGCGTTATGATGCGGTAGAGAACTTTGAGATCATCAAGACAAATATCAGAAAAACAACTCGAGATGAAGTGAGTAAACTCAATCCAAAAATACCAGAAAAGTTAAGTGAAGTCATCTATATGATGACAGATAATGATAAACGTACAAGAGCACAAGTCTTTTCAGAACTTCTTGTGCTTCTAAAAGAAATAAAGGAGTTACCCCGAACCGTTTGTTCATACTGTGGAGTAGGATGTAAATTTGATATAAAAAACAATAAACTAAAAGGTCTAAAAGATTATCCTGTGAATAACGGATTATCCTGTGCAAAAGGAATGTCACTCACTCAAACCATAGATACCAATAGACTTTTGGAAGTTAAGATACGTAAAAATACTGATGAACAATTTGAAACATCAACTTATGATCAGAGTCTAAGTTATATCGCAGAAAAACTCAAAAATACAGACCCAAAACGTGTTGCTTTTTATCTTTCAGGACAAATGCTCAATGAGGACTATTATGTTGCCAATAAACTTGCAAAAGGTTTTATAGGTACAGCCAACACAGATACTAACTCACGTACCTGTATGGCATCTGCTGTAGTAGGATATAAAACATCATTTGGGATAGACTACGTTCCTGTACGCATCAACGACATTGAAGATGCAAACTTACTTATACTTATAGGCGCAAACCCGGCAGAAACACATGTAGTGCTGCATAACAAGATTAAAAAAGCACAAAAATATGGCTTGAAAGTTGTTGTGATAGACCCAAGGTACACACTTACAGCTAAAAGTGCAGACCTTTATCTCCCTATTAATACTGGTGCAGATATTGACCTTTTAAATCTTCTTTCATTAAAACTGATCAAAGAGGGACATATAGATAAAAGTTTTATAGCTAAACACAGTAATCATTTTGAAACATATAAAGAGGGTCTACTTCGTTTAAATGAAAATGAACTGCTTCGAAATTCCGGTATAGATAAAGAGACATTTGAAACATTCTATACACTCTTTATCCAAAGTCCAAATATTATCACTGCATGGACTATGGGCATTAATCAGTCCATACAAGGCGTAGATAAGAATCTAGCTATTAATAACCTTCATATCATTACAGGACAGATCAATAAACAGGGTTCAGGACCATTTTCTCTGACAGGACAACCAAATGCAATGGGAGGAAGAGAAGTCGGAGGTCTAAGCACCACTTTAGCTGTACATTTAGACTTCAATACAGAAAACTGTAAAAAGGTAGGTAACTTTTGGGAAAGTGACAGAGTACCTACATCTAATGGTCTGACTGTCTTTGAAATGATGAAAAAAGCTGATCAAGATGAACTTGATATTTTGATCATATGTCATACAGATCCTGTCTATCATTTACCTCACAGAAATTTTGTAGAAAACGCTATAAAAAAAGTAGGTCTGGTCGTAGAAATCAATGCGTATCAAGGGAGTGAAACATCTAAGTATGCTCATATATCGATACCTACTGTGCCTTTTGGAGAAAAAGAAGGCACACAGACCAACCTGGATAGAACACTAACACGTGTTGTTCCATTTCATAAGAAGAATGGGCTATTGCAAGACTGGGAAGTATTTGCAAAACTAGGTAAACTTTTAGGATATGAGAAAGCATTTTCATTTACAAATACAAAAGAGGTTTTTGAAGAGTACCAACAGATGACAAAACTGAGTCATCAAGGTCACTTAGATATCTATAATGCCCACTACAATACTCTGGTTCACACACCGTATGTCTGGGGAGAAAGCCTCTATAAAGATAATATCTTTATGACAGAAAATAAAAAAGCAAATCTTTTTTTTGTAGAAAATAAAAATCTTTCTGAGCAAACTTCCCAGGAGTACCCTTTTCTACTTCTTACGGGAAGAACAAGAGATCAGTGGCACACAGGAACTAAAACAGCACATGTAGACAAATTACTTAAATATAAAAAATTAGATTTCATTGAGATGCATAGTGAAGACGCTAAACAAATGGGTATATCTGAAGGAGAAAAAGTCAAGATTTCATCTGTACGTGGTTCATTAACTGCAAACGTAGTATTTGCAAACTTAAATCGTGCAAATGTATTCATACCCTTATCACATAAAGCAGTTAATTATCTTACCAGTGATAAGCTAGACCCGAAGTCTAAAGAACCTGACTATAATCACAGTGCTGTGAAGATAGAAAAATTTAGCGATAGAAATGAAAGTGCTTAACTAAATAAGCACTTTCTCTATACTTAGTGATGTTTTCTCATTAACGAAACAGACAATAAAGAATCCAAAATTCTATAGACAAAGACCACAATACCTATAGAACCCATCACTATCGCTATCTCTCCCCATGAAGGGAAGAAAAAGATAACATCTTTTACTGGTTCATATTCACCATATTTTTCAAATCCTACTCCAAATCTATCACTCAAAGGATATGCATTTCCACCATAAACAAAAACCATTCTTCCCAAATAAGTTCCCATAATTACAGATATTGATGCTAAAAGTTTGATCATTACACCTTTGGCATTCCAGAACAACAAACCAAAAGGAATCATCACAGTCAAAACAAAATAAGCATAAACATACCAACTAAAAGGACCAAAAAGCATCATGAACATAGCTCTTCTATCGACAATTAAATAAGCAATGATCTCATAAAACCCTAACACTATCACAGAGTAAAGTGTAATTTTACTAAGTAAATCCATAAGAGCTATACATTTTCTTTTACTTAGAGTCCGATATGTAAAATAACTATAGAACATCATGACCGCAGAAGATGCTACAAATGAAGAGACGATAAAGTAGAGTGTTAAACCAGGATAACTGGTCCAAAGATTTCTTGCTAAGTTCATGTTAAATAGTTTAGCCTGTATATAAAACTCTGTGAAGTCAACGATCAGACTTAAGATCAAAATTGGAAAAGCTAATTTTCTTGCCCAATTTTGTTGATTACTAAGTAACAGATAGATCTCAAATATTACAAGCGGTATATAGATAAAATAGAGTGGTAACATGAGCCACATACCTGAATTTGTTCTTGGAGAGAGTATCATCCAATGTAGATGTAATACGTTCAAGTCCATCATTATCGTAAAGAGTCCGCCAATGACCATCGCCAAACCAAGTGTTAAAAAACCTGCAGCAGCTCTTTTGATCAGATCAATATTAAAAAATTCTGCAAAAGCAACTAAAAAAATGATACCTGAACCTGTATAGATCAAATACATATAGTTCACAATATAAAGAGACCATGGTGCTTCTCTTTTGACCTCCCCTCCGGAGCCAAACACTGCTTCTTTCATAGCATGTGCCACTTCTCTGCTTCCAGGGTTAAGTCCTGCATCAAATGCCGTTGCAGAAGGTATAAAAAAGCGTTCATAAAAGACATGAAAAACACCTATAATGGCAACAAGGAACAGGGCATAAGCAATATACATGACCTTGTCATCAAATAATGCTTTCCAGGTCACTCTATTGATCTTAAGTCCTGCTATAATTTTTTTTCTCACATTAACCCCTTTTTTCCTTGGCATCCTCTTTTGCCTTTTCATAAATAGGTTTAAACTCTTTCCATGTATAGATAGTGGTCTTCACATCTACTGAATTCATGGCATAATGATGGTCGTGTTCTGGTAGTAGGTAAAAAAGTTTAGGTACAGTTCCCTCTTTTTCTTTTAAAAAATAAAATTTTCTTTGATTCAACAGTTGTACCAATTCTGATTCTTCATCATCAAGATCTCCAAAAAGTCTTACTTTGGTCGGACAAGTTGCTTGACATGCGGTAGTAATTTTTCCATTCACTATGCGGGTGTCATAACAGAAAGTACATTTATCAACTGCAACTCTGGTATCATCCACAAAACGTGCATCATATGGGCATGCTTCCATACATCCTTTACATAAAATACATTTGTCTTTATCGGTAAGTACCAGGCCACCTTCTGCAAAATAGCTTGATCCCGTAGGACAAACTGTAACACACGGCGCATCTATACAATGGTTACACTGGGATGGATGGTAAGCCACAAAAGGTTCCCCAAAAATACTCTTTTCGGACTGAGTCACCCAAATACGCTGTTTATCCGCGCCCAGTTGCACGCCATTTTCCTCTTTACATGCCACTTCACATGCTTTACAGTCAATACAACTTTGATAATCTAATGCCATTGCAAATTCCATACTACACCTTCCTTACATCTATAGAAAGAACGTAAAATGGGCAAAGCCCATCTTTACTACGTTGACACTGGGTCAACTTCAGCAGTTGGCTCACGCGACTAGTCGCTACAAAATAAGTCATGTTACACCTTCCTTACATCAACAATTGTTTCATGCATTGCAGCAGAACCAAATATCTCTTCTACAGTATCTTCTATGATCATGTTGTCACTGGCACCATTTCTATATCCAAAGGTAAGTCCTGTGGATTCTGAACCAAATCCATGTACATAAAATACTACACCAGGGATGATCTTTATCGTAGGATATGCCTTGATATGCACAAGTCCTACAGAACTTTTTACCTCTACGATATCTCCAAGTTTAATGCCCTTTTCATCTGCTTCTGCTTTATTTATCCAGAGATAATTCTCTCTCATTACATCCAAAAGCATGATATTATTTGCTGTAGAGTTCTGTGTCTGCTGGGCATGCCTTCCAGTCACAAATTTGAATCTTCCTTTTGGTGTAGGAGTGTAAAGTTCATCCCTCCAAGTTGGCATAGGGTCAACACCTTTCTTTTCCATAATAGTGAGGTAACACTCTACCTTACCTGAACCTGTTCCAAGGTTCTTTTTAAGCGCTGCGATCTCTTTTTCGTCGATACATATATCTTCTGCAGATAATCTGCTTTCACCACCAGGTGTGGTATAGTACTTTTTATCTTCAGGATAATATTCATATTCATTCGTAGAGGTTTGTTTAAAATATTTATCCATATGAGGATAAAACACGCCTTTTTCTTTCAATATCTTATACGCTTCTTCACCATATTCACTTACTACACGTTCTTTATTGATCTCCTCTTGTGAATGACTATAAGCTAAAGAGAGATCATAATTTCCATCTTCAAATACCTCTTGTGCACCATTATCTTCAACTTCACTTTTTAGATCTTCATCATGTTTTACAGAAACACCAAACATTGGCATAGAAATTTTCTGACTTAAACCTTTCATAATTTCAAAAACCGGTTTTGTCTCATAAAGAGGATCGATCACTTTATTTCTAAGCACTATTGCAGGCTGTACTCCTGCAAAAGATTTTACAGGATCTTCTCTCTCCAAATATGTACACTCCGGCAAAACGACATCTGACATCATAACTGTGTCACTTGGCATTGTATCGATAGACACTACTAGGTCCATCTGCTCAAACATTTTTCTTGTTTTTGCTATATTGGGTACAGATTGCATAGGATTCTGTTTATAACAGAACATCCCTCTTACAGGGTAAGGCGTTCTTTTCTCAATGATACTGTTCCTTAACCCTATCCATGTTCCGCTTGGATCTACAAAAATAGCTTCATTCTTGTCCGCTCTACGTTCTATATTGGTATAGATAGGCATATCCACCGTATGCTCACCCAAAGGTAATTTTTTACCAAAAACGATACCACCTTTCACATCGATACCTCCACCTAAAGCAGAAAATATCGCTTGTGCGCGTCTAAGTTGAAAATCCTGTTTACTCCATGCAGTTCTTCTACCCTGATAATAAATTGATCTTGGTGCATGTGCCATAAACTCTCTAGCTACAGTACGGATGGTATCTGCTGAAATATTGGTGATCTCTTCTGCCCATTCAGGCGTATAGTTGTGACTGAGTATATGTTTTTTATAAGCCTCAAAACCATTCATATTTTTTCTTACGAACTCTTTGCTATAGAGTACTTCTTTTATGACCACATATGTCAAAGCCAGTACAAAGGCTAAGTCTGTACCGACTTTAATTCCCAGCCATTTATCTGCATGCATTGCAGTGTTGTTATAACGGGGATCAACAACAACAAGTTTTAAACCTCTTCCTCTAGTACGCTTGAACATATCCATCGTGTCCGGTGTCAAAATAGCTTCTGCTCTATTCGCCCCTGCCATAATGACATACGATGCATTTTCCATATCTGCTTTACCATAAGCACCTAAGGTTAAAGCATAACCTTTGATAGTGGTTTTAAGACAGATAGAAGAGTGGTTTACAAAGTTTGTAGAACCAAAGAGGTCACCCATGAACTGCTTAAAGGTATGCTCTCCCATTCCTTCTCCGGCACAGAAAGAGATAGTAGAACGATTGTCTTTCTCTTCATCTACTATCTGCTTTAATCCCTTAAACTTATCTGTACCATGCAAGATAGCTTCATATGCTTCATCCCAAGTTGCTCTTCTAAACTTTCCTTCCCCTTTTTTACCTACTCTAATAAGAGGATATTTCAATCTGTCAGGATCATACAAAGCATGTATACCGGCATCACCCCTGGCACATAACATATTTTTAGATTTTGGAAAAAGTGGATTAGGGTCTAGTTTTTTAAGTATACCGTTTTCAACGCGTGCAAGTGCAGCACATTTATTAACACACATTTCGCAAAGTGTTGCGATCTCATCTTTATCAGAATAGTGTGTTACTGTTTCTGTTTTCATTGAACTAGCAACAGAACTGCCTCCTACAATAGTTAATGCAACTGAACCTTGCAAAAAGCGTCTTCGTGATATCTCAACCTGCATACAGTACATCTCCTTCATCATCCTATTTAAATATAATAGAAATCACAAAGTTAGTACTTCGCTATAGATGCATATACACCTTAAGACTTCAAACTAGTATAGGACATTGGTACATTTTAACATAAGAAGAAGTTTTAATGATTGATTCATATCACTATTATAGTGATTAAAGTAATAAAAATAATTGATTTGTTACAGATATAGTCATCAAGAAATCTGTCTATATGGTACAGACGTTTTAACTAAGATATTAATACATTCAAATCATTAAGATCAAACAAAAGTAAGTTTTCATCCTGTATGTGCAGTAATTCATTTGAAAACCCTGACTTAGAAAAAAGTGCATAGACATCTACTTTTAAGCCTGATTCAAGTGCTTTTACTTTGAGTTTTGTCAACTCATTTTTACAAACTTTTCTATCTTTGTATTTACACTCACCCAAAATAACCTTTTTTGATCCTGTGATCGCCAATATATCAAACTCAGAGTGTATGTTCCAGTAACTGCCGGAAGAGACTATAGGGTTTTTATCTTCATAATACTGTACCAGTAGGTCATCACAAAGCTGCTCATAGACCAGTGTCCGAAGACGTTCATAGTTTTTTTCAAAATTATCTAAAAATGCAGCACCCTTTCCTGCGAGTAACTCTTTTTTATAATAACTCACAAAACCAAACCAAAAACGCATGAATGGCTGCACAAAACGAAGTTTATCCTGTATGCGGTATGTACGCTGCTCTTTTTTGAGTTTATTTTTAGGATGGACACGCAGTGGAGATTCTCTTGATGCTTCTATCTTCAAAACATTTAAAGCAACCAGCTCATTGATGATCTTTTCACCCAGGCTTTCGGAAAGTTTTGCTTTTCTTAATACAGAATAGAACTTTCCATCACCTCTAGCCACAGCCATAAGTACTTCTCTATATGGTGTTTCGATAAGATATGAAGGTGAAACAAGTGACTGAAACTTAGCAAAATTATCTACAAAATTAGACTCTACCATAGAGTGCACATCATCAAAATAATCCAACTCTATATTTTCACCTATACCCCCTAAGATAGAAAAATACTCTACAGTCTGTTCTAACTCCAGATAGGAAAAGTGTTGATAAAATTTTTTAAATGATGTTTTGATAGACGCCCTTTATGAAATCATTACAATAATTTTATCATAGTTTCTATGTTAAATCATAATTATGCTATGATTAATTATTAATCATAATAAGAGACTCATATGGAAACATTTTTCAGCAAATCAGATAAAGTACAACATATCATAAAGAGTTTTAATCTTACAAAAACACTCTTTGTTTCTTCCATTATTATTGGTGAAGCACATACTGGGAAAAAATCGCTTGCTCGCTACCTGTTCCCAAATACACCTTTAGTATCTGGAAATGATCAACAAGAAGTTGAAGATGCACTTGAAAACAATGATGAACTCATTATCACAAATTTTGAAAAACTCAGTAATCAAACTTCTCTTGATTTTACAAATAAACGTATCATTGCTACTGCAGACTATATGGGTAACCCCGAGCTTATTGATGAACTATTTGCTTTCATTTACTCTATGCCGTCACTACAGGAACGCCCTGAAGACATTGAATATTTAAAAGATCTATTCATTAAAGAAGCACTTTCTACCCTGATGATAGAAGAGAATACATTTGAGTCTGATGAGATACCTCTCAATCTTACTAATAATAGTAAAAGTCTAAAAAGGTCTGTCTATCTGTACTTGATGAAATATGGTTTGGATGATAAAGATATAGAAGAGATATTATACCACTATTTACTCAACAAGCTTGAGGGTAATGATGGATATAGAGAACACCTTGGTTTATATGAGAAACCTCTCATACAAGCAGGTCTTAAAAAATTTGGTTCACAACTGCAACTCTCACAAGTTTTAGGCATAAACAGAAATACACTTAGAAAGAAAATACATGAACACGACATCAATTGATTTTAAAGCTTTTGTAGAATGGGATAACAACCCTTTTATACTCTTTAGTGATCAAGGGAAAATACTCTATTTAAACAATACTGCAGAAATTTTATTTGGGTATGTTACGAAAAAAGAGCTTTATGATATTGCTTTAGCCTATGCACCTCAAAACTTCGGCTACAAGACTACATCTCTTGCACTCAATTATGACACCTTTATGTTTCACGCTATCACTATAGGATATGAAAATGAAGAACAGATCTCTTTACGCCTCTATAACATGCCGCGTATTAAACAAACGCGTAAAATTGAAAAAGATAAACTGATCGTCACAGATATAAATATCCTACTTGAAGCAAATATAGCACTTTTTAAAACAAAAAACACAAATCCTCTTAAACTCTTAACGGACCAGGATCTACCAACATTTAAAATAGACCAAAATAACTTTTCTAAACTTCTGAGAAAAACACTTGACGCATTCAGGTCATCTGATTCCATTGATATTTCTCTAAAACTTCTTTTTGGACAGCATGTCATTATAGAAAACAAAAGAGAGGCCATCGCTCAACTATCCATACTTGCCAATGGGCGTTATGTAGATACAGATGAAGAGATACGTACACTTGCAGAGAAGAGCCAGGTCAAGTCAATTCTGAAAGAACACTACATAAAACTGGAGATACCACTTATCCAATAGCCTCATTGATTAAAAATTAATCACCTATCCCTGATAAAAAATCATCATACATGTTACTATTGTCCTGTAAAAATAACTTTTAAAGGAAATAGCATGAAATTAAAATTTTCAGCTCTTATGGCAATGTTCTTGCCGATCTTTGCTTTTGCAGAAGATAAACTTGACACAGGAGATACTGCATGGATGATGGTATCAACAGCATTTGTACTTCTAATGACACCCGCAGGACTTGCACTTTTTTATGGTGGTATGACAAGATCTAAAAACGTACTTAATACTTATGCAATGGTAATGGGTGCATTTGTTGTGGCTTTTGTTGTTTGGATATTAGCAGGTTACTCTATCGCATTTGGTACAAATGAAAGTGCAATGCTTCAGAACGTATTTGGTGGATTTAATCACATTATGCTTGATGGTATTAAATGGACTGACCTATCTGGTTCTTATCCTACTTACGTATTTATCGCATTCCAAGGTACATTTGCTGCAATTACCGTAGCGATCGCTTCAGGTTCTGTTATAGGACGTATGAAGTTTTCTACTTGGATGGTTATCGTTGTACTTTGGGGACTTTTAGTATATGCTCCAATAACACACATGGTATGGGGTGGTGACGGTGCACTTCTTTTTGATGCTGGTGCACTTGACTTTGCCGGTGGTACAGTTGTACACATGAATGGTGGTCTTGCTGGTCTTGTACTTGCAATTTTAGTTGGGAAAAGAGCTGGTCACAATAAAGTAGCTATGAAACCATACAGTATTCTATTTACTGCAGTTGGTGCAGCATTATTATGGTTCGGTTGGTATGGATTCAACGGTGGTTCAGCATTTGGAGCAAACGCTATTGCCGGTCTTGCAGTTATGACTACAACAGTTGCTACAGCTGCTGCTGGTGTAACTTGGATGTTATTAGAGTGGATCGTATTTAAAAAGCCAACACTTCTTGGTATTGCTTCAGGTATCATCGCTGGTCTTGTTTCTATTACTCCAGCAGCTGGTTTTGTGAGTGTTGGTGGAGCATTTATACTTGGTATCGTTGGATCTATCGTAGCATTCTGGGGTGTAGTAAGCCTTAAGAAGAAACTTGGTTATGATGATTCTCTTGATGCATTTGGTATTCACTTCCTAGCTGGTCTATGGGGTGCTCTTGCAACAGGTTTCCTTGCTCTTAATGACAAAGATCTTTTATGGGACGGTCCACTTAAAGAGAGTGGTGACAGAATGGGACAATTCATGGTTCAAGTTGAATCTGTAGTTGTTGTAGGTATCTTTACACTGATAGGAACTGTAGTGGTATATTACATCGCTTCTGCGATCACTGGTGGTGCTAGAGTAGATGAAGAGACTGAATCAAATGGTCTTGATGAGACTGTTCATGGAGAAAAAGTGATGAATGCCTAAGCATTTGTCACTCAATATAAAGGATAAATATTATGAAAAAAATTGAAGCAATTATCAAACCATTTAAATTAGAAGATGTAAAAGATGCCCTTGTCGAAGCAGGTATCGAAGGTATGACGGTATCTGAAGTCAAGGGTTACGGTCGTCAACAAGGTCATTCAGAACTTTACAGAGGTGCAGAATATGTTGTAGAGTTCATTCCTAAAGTGAAAATAGAGATCGTAGTAAGTACAGATGATTATGCAAATATTGCCATCAAAGCAATTCAAGAAAATGCTAAAACCGGTAAGATCGGTGATGGTAAGATCTTTGTATCAGATATCGCTAAAACGATCCGTATCAGAACAGATGAGGAAGATGCAGAAGCACTTTAACCTTTCTTAGACAAGGTCTCTCCTTGTCTAGACCCTACATGATTAAAAATTAATCACTTTTTCAATACTATTTTTTTAAAAACTTCCAAAACTGCCTTATTTTAATACAACATATTCTTTCAGCAGACTTATCTATCCGTTATACTTATTACATTCAAATAATTAGGAGATTTCTTATGGAAATAAATTATGTAATCGATACATTCTTTGCGATCTTTGCCATGACACTCATCATATTAATGGTGCCTGGTTTTGCAATGCTGGAAGCTGGGCTTGTACGTACAAAAAATGTCACCTCAGTCCTTACTGTAAATGTCATGATCTATGCAGTTGCATCCATGGCATTTTTGCTTATAGGATATGAGTATGCATTTGGTTCTTGGGACCATCAAGATGGTATGAGTAAATATGCTTTCTTTATGTTCCAAATGGCTTTTGTCGGTAAAGTGGTTAACATTATGTCTGGTGGTGTAAGTGAACGTTCTCGTATCTTACCTTTAGCCCTGTTTACCATCGCAGTGGGTGCTTTTATATACCCAACCATTGTAAACATCACGTGGGGTGCTAACTTTTTAGATGGCACAATGTTTGACATTTCAGGTCTATCTGACCTTGCTGGTTCAACAGTCATCCACTCAACAGGTGGATGGGCACTTTTAGCTGCTATTATCATCATGGGAGCAAGACGAGGCCGTTTCAGAAATGGAAAAATTCGTGTTATTCCTGCATCAAACATTCCATTAGTAACACTGGGTGCTTTTTTACTTTGGATCGGTTGGTTTGGATTTAATGGTGGTTCTGTAGGGGCTATCTCATCAAAAGAGAATGCTGATGCCGTGGCACTTACCATTATGAATACCAATACAGCTGGATTAGCAGGAGCGATTGCAGGATGGTTACTTACTTACTTCCGATATAAGAAGTTCGATATCACCATGATACTCAATGGTGCTTTAGGTGGACTGGTTGCCGTTACAGCCGGGCCTCACCTCTATGATATACATACACCTATCTTGATTGGATTGATCGGTGGTGCATTGGTTGTTGTCGCTGTACCACTTTTTGATAAACTCAAACTTGATGATCCTGTGGGTGCACTCTCTGTTCACTTGGTTAATGGTATCTGGGGTACACTTGCTGTAGGTATTTTTATCAGTGAAGTAAGCATAATTACACAACTAAAAGGTATCATTGTAGTAGGCATTATCGTCTTCCCTCTTGCATGGATCACTATTTTTACAATTAACAAGATCTTTGTACTTACCGCTGGAGATGAAGAACAATTAGAAGGTATCGATTCCACAGAGTGTGGTATAGAAGCATACCCTGAATTTAAACGTAGTATATAATCATTAGGAGACAAAAATGAAAAAAATTGAAGCAATAATCAAACCATTCAAATTAGAAGATGTAAAAGATGCGCTTGTTGAAGCTGGCATCGAAGGTATGACTGTATCTGAAGTAAAAGGATATGGTCGTCAACAAGGTCACTCAGAACTTTATAGAGGTGCAGAGTATGTTGTTGAGTTCATTCCTAAAGTAAAACTGGAGATCATCGTAAGTAATGATGATTATCTTAATAAAGCCATTGAAGCCATAAAAGAAAATGCAAAAACAGGTAAGATCGGTGATGGTAAGATCTTTGTAACAGATATATCTAAAACGATCCGTATCAGAACAGATGAAGAAGATGAGGAGGCACTATAGATACTAGATGTATCTATAGTAACAACGAGAAGGCTCTATAAGCCTCTCTCTTCTTTGAATCTTTCCAGACTCTCTTCACTGCCAGTCACTTTCCAAACTACTTTTTCAACACCGAAATCACGCTCATAATTTTTAAGACCTAATTGTTTGAGTCTATATAATGTTTTATCCACTTCATTATAATTTGTTGAAAATGTATAACTCACTTCTTTTTCATAAGGGATCAGCCTTACTTCCTTCACTACATTTTTCACAGCTAAGGCATAAGCTCTGGCCATACCTCCTGTACCAAGCTTTATACCACCAAAGTAACGTACGATGAGTACAGCACAATTGATAAGTTCTTCTCCACGTAACACATTGAGTGCAGGTACGCCGGCACAGCCTTTTGGTTCTCCATCATCTGAAGAGTTTTCAACTATTTGATCAAATTCATTGAGGTAACGTAAAGCGTAAACAACATGGTTCGCCTTAGGATGTTCTTTTTTGAGCTTTTCCTGCAATCCGTCAAACTCTTCTATAGGGATAAGATGTGTTATAAATTTAGAACGATTTACTTCTGTTGTAAAAACAATTTTAGAGCTCACAGTTACCATAATTGAATGGCTGATTAGGATTTTTCTATTGCAGTATCATACGCTTCTGCTGCACCACAACAGAGACATACACTACAGTCTGAACAAGCATACAAACTATTATTCTTTTGGGGGCTGTTCATGGACACATATTTGACAATTAAATCGACAAATGCATCACTGTCATTCATACATTTAGCCACTATATAATCATCATATTTTATTTTTTCAGCAATTTCACGATGTTCAATGTCTAGTTCAAAAAGCGTCTCAGAATTATCAATGGTAAATGCCAATGGATAGATAAGTACTTTACGGTTGACTGGGTTACGCAAAACATCTACAAGGTTTGGCTCTAGCCATGTGGCATTACCAACCTTTGATTGATACACTAATTTAATATCTTTAAATTCTATACCCTTTATATCAAGTAAAGTTTTGATAGCGCTCACATTAGACTCAACTTGTCTCTGATAAGGGTCCCCTGCTTTAATAATACTCAATGGTAATCCATGAGCAGATAAAAGTAGATCATATTCATGCGTATCTACATTTACGATAGCTTTTTCTATTTGTTCTACACTTGCCTTAATGTAATCCATATCATCATAATATTGACATGTTAACATAGTGATCTTCGGGAAATACCCTAATGATTTACATCGTTCAACGATATCTTCATAAGAAGAGAGTGTTGTGGTTGTTGAATATTGTGGATAAAGAGGGAAAAGTAAAAGTTCTTCCACTCCATCCTTTTGGCATTCTTCAAGTGCAAGGTCAGCAAAAGGTGGAACATAACGCATGGCAGCATAGATAGGCATATCTAAACTCTTTTTTAACTTATCAATAAGTTGCTGTGTGAGATCAGATAAAGGTGATTTACCACCCAAATGATCATAACTCTCTTTAGCCTCATCTAAACGTTTTGCAATAATGATCTTACGTACAAGTGCTCGTGTAACAGGGTTTGTTGGTAGAATGTTTTTATCTGAAAACATATTATATAAAAAAAGTTCTACTTCATCCAAACTATTTGGACCACCCATATTTAAGAGCAACAAAGCCTGTTTCATGCTATACCTTTCATTTAGTTGTAGTATCTTAGCATAGTAAGTGTAAAATAAGTTTAATATAAAAGAAAGGTTCCATCCATGATTATTATACCAGCACGTATTGGTTCAAGCCGCTTCCCTAACAAAGTTTTAGCAGACATCGGTGGCATGCCCATGGTAGTACGTACAGCCAAAGCAGTAGAAGAGATAGATGATGTAGTGATCGCCACAGATTCACAAGAAGTAGTTGATATTGCACAAACTCACGGTATTAAAGCTGTCATGACCTCTGATCACCATCAAAGTGGTACCGACCGTATCTATGATGCCGCACAGACGTTAGGTTTAGAAGAAGATGAGATCATCATTAATGTACAGGGAGATGAACCCTTTATTGAAACAGAAGTCGTACAAGCCATCTATGATATTACAAAGAAGAACAGAGACAATGATCGTATCATGATGAACTCGTGTTATAAAGTCATCAACAATCCCGAAGCAGATGATCCAAACATCGTAAAAGTAGTCACAGATGACGAAGATATAGCCCTTTATTTTTCAAGAGCCAAAATACCTTACCCAAGAGATCATCATTTTGATGCATATAAAGGTCATTTAGGTATTTACGGATTTACAATGAGGTCATTAAGAAAATTTTGTGAGCTTTCCCCTGCACCGCTTGAAAGTATAGAAAAGCTTGAGCAGCTAAGAGCTCTCTATCATGGATATGAAGTTGCGATGATAGAGGTAAATACAGAGAGTTTTGGTATAGATACACCAGAAGATCTAGAAAAAGCTGTCAAGCACCATATACTTTAAACTCTCAGGTAAGAGAGAAATTTATTTCTCTCTGTCTCTATCCTTTAACCGCTTTACCAAGATCCCACATTGGCATAAAGATACCAAGAGCCATTAAGAGTACAAGCCCTGCAATGAAAAAGAGCAATACAGGTTCAATATAGGCTGAAAGGTTATCAATAAGAGATTGGAACTCCATATCATAATACCCTGTTACTTTATCAAGCATTGCATCAAGCTGACCACCTGCTTCACCTGCTTTGATCATTTGTAAAAGCATATTTTCATAAAGACCTGTAATTTGAAAAGACTCAGCCAAAGACATACCCCGTCCGATATTTGCATTTACACTAAGTAATTGTTCTTTAATAGCCAGGTTATCTACCATTCCTACTGCCGTGTCTAAAGCTTCAGAAACCGGTATACCCGCTTTAACCAACTCTCCAAATACTAAATTGTATTTATGCATCGTTGAGAGGAATATTGCCTTATTTATAAGATAAAATCTAGGGTGTATTAACATTTTATCTACTTGAAATTTAAAATCCCTATTATTTTTATAGAAGAATTTTAAAGCAAATACACCTGCGGCCAATGCAATTAATATGTATAACCCATAATTACTAAACGCCCACTCTAATGTTAAAAGTATCTGTGTAGGCATAGGAAGTTCAGTTTTAAATTTTGCAAATATATCTTTAAACTTAGGAACAACGACCATAATTAGTATGGTAAATGCTATACCCATGGCAGCTAAAGTAATTAAAGGCGTTCGTATAGCCTTTTTAAATTTTGCGACATTATCTCTAATATTTTCTAAAATATCTGCTAGTGTATGGTAGGACTCTGAGATATTACCTGTTCTTTCTCCCAAATTGGTCATAGCTAATGCCACATGTCCAAACTCTTCCGTATATGGCTCCATGGCATCGGACATACTGTTACCGGCATTGATATCATTATTAATAGTCGCATAGATTTCTTTAAGTTGCTTATTTTCTGTATTATCAGAAACTTCCATTAAAGTATCATTGATAGGTATTCCTGCATCTGTCATAACGGCTATTTGTCGAATGGTCGATATTTTATCATTGATAGGTATTTTTGATTTAAATGTCTTTCTTAATCCGGAAAGTAAATCATTCATTGTATCTTCCAAAGGTGCAGATGTTTCAATTGCTCTTGTAACCATCGTTCTTGGAAATTTATTTTTTGCAATATTAACTGCAGCCATTTTATTATCAGCTTTGACTAACTCTAAACGCTTTTGACCTTTTTCCATTACTGTAACATTAAAATATTTCATTTTACAACCTCGCTACTCTAAATACTTCTTCAATGGTAGATTTACCTTCTAATGCCTTCTGCACACCATCTTCAAACATCGTGACAAACCCTTCTTCAACAGCTTGATTTGTCAATTCCTCTTTTGAAGCTACTCTTGCGATCATCCTTGACAAAGTTTCGGAGATACTTAATACCTCTGAAATCATTTCACGCCCGCTATAACCACTATGGCCACACTCTTTACACCCTTCTCCCTTATAAAACTTAGGATTTTCAGGAAGATACTCTTTTACTTCTTTGTATAGCATAGGGTCAAGTGCCGTCTCTTTTTTACAATTTGAACAAATTTTACGTACTAGTCTTTGTGCTTGTATCGCTACCAATGCCCCAGATACAAGATACTCTTCAATACCCATATCAAGGATTCTTGTAACTGCAGAAATAGCATCATTTGTGTGCAGTGTAGATAATACAAGGTGACCTGTCAATGCAGCTTGAATAGCAATTCGTAGTGTCTCTTGGTCACGGATCTCACCGATCATGATCTTATCAGGATCCTGCCTTAGTATTGATTTTAGTGCTGCTGCAAAAGAGAGACCAACATTGGCACGTACTTGAACTTGTTGGAGACCTGACATTTGATACTCAACTGGGTCTTCAACTGTAATAATTTTGTCTTTTACATCTTTAATTGCATTGAGTGCACCATAAAGTGTTGTTGTTTTACCTGATCCAGTAGGACCAGTAACCAAAACAATACCATAAGGCACTTTTATCGCTTCACCAAATCTATCTAAACAAAATTTACTCATACCTGCATCTTCAAGTTTTATCATTGCTTTAGATTTATCCAAGATTCTAAGAACAATAGACTCACCGTCTATAGTAGGCAATGTTGAAACCCTAAAGTCATATGGCTTTTTAGATACTGTTGCTGAAAATCTTCCATCCTGTGGTTTTCTTTTTTCTGCAATGTCAAGATTTGATAAGAGCTTCATCCTGGATGCAAGAGGATTAAAAATATCTTTATCAAAGGTGAAACTTTGACGTAACATGCCATCTACACGCTCTCTCACTGCACATGACTTTTCCAATGCTTCTATGTGAATATCACTTGCTCCACCAAAGATAGATGACTTCAATATAATATCAATCAATTTTAAAACTGCTGGAGACTCCTCTTCATTATCTTTGTTATTCTCTTGATTTAGATCTTTTCTAATATCTGCAACCAACCCTTTAATACTCTCATTGATCTCAAGACGTTGTAAATGTTGTTGAATTTGCTGTGGCTTAGAAATAGCAATACGTATAGGTTTTTTAGGAAATAATCTTTGTATAGAATCTTGCGCTGCCATATCAAGAGGGTCATCAAATACGATGAGAACATTAAGATCATTCTCCTCTACAGGTATGATATTATATTTGATCAATTGACTGTAAGAGACCTTGGAAAAGAGTCTCATATCAATCTCAATTTCATCAAGATCAACATAGTCTACATTGAGAGCTTTTGCTACCTCTTCAATGATCGGTGCAATATTAATACCTTCTATTTTTTCAAGGTGTGCCAAGGTGATCACACCCTGCCTGATCTTTTTTGCTAGGAACATCTCTACTGTATGAAGGTCAATCATCTCTTCTGCAAGTAGATTTGCAAAAGAGATCTTTTTTGGAGGCCTACTTTTCACCAAAGTAGAAATCGCATCTTTACTAATAAGATTCTCTTTTAACATAATTTCGATAAGTTTGACCATCTCTAAAACCTCCTAATAATGTTCATAGAGTATAACATTAAATTTTAATATATTATTTTATAATGTATCGTTTTTAATTCTAAATAATAGATTTTTTGCCTCTTGTGATGCAGTTCTACTAATATAATTCGTTAAAATTGATACAGCCTCATTCTTATGCCCCAGTTTAGCTTTTGCCTTAACAAAAATGAATATACTTTCTTCTATGTTCTCATCAATTTTATTGGTTTCAAACGCCCAATATTGAGCCTTTTCATAAAGTCCTTTTTTATAATAGCTTTTTGCTAAAAAAAGAGAATCATCCACATCATGAGATTGTAAAAAACGCTTTTCTACATCTTTATAGGCAGTAACAGAACTCGTTTCAATAATATCAATATGAACTTTTTTCCTTTCAGTAGATACATTTTCATTCACAGATTGTTTTACTTCTTCCAATATTGGTATATCCACTAATATATTAGGGGTATTTGTTTGCTTCATTTCTGTGGTCTCTATAACAATAGCTTTTTTCTCTTCCACAGTATCTATAACAACTGGCTTATCCATTTCTAAGACCTCTAAAGCCTGATCTAACAATACATGACTTTTAACCTCTTTTGTACTTGGCAGACTGTTACTTTTAACTGTATTAAAATAATTAGTTAATTTAGAAAGATCTAAATTGATATTTCCAGAAAAAACAATGGCTAACAATGCAAAAACTAGAAAGATAAAACCACCAATATACCAAGGCTTTTGTCTCTTTTTTCTATACTTCTTCCACTCCTCTTCTAAAGGCTTTATATCATACATGGATATATCCTAACTTAAGTGCTGCCATCTCAATAATTTTATTTGGAATACGTGTATAGTTTATTTTTGAAGGCTCATTTTGATCATAATATTCACAAATTTCAAAGATCGTAAATAATAGTTTGTTACATTCCCTAAAGTTTCCTTTGGTAAATTGATGTATAAGTTTCATATCTTTGGCTTTAATACTGTTTGCAACTTCAAAAAGATTCTTTTTTAAAAGTTTTTTATGTACATATGCTGTTTGATCCTCTTTCGTTGCATTTTTCAGCTCAATAACTTCCCAAATACGGGATTGAAAATGTTCTTTGGCAATGAGATCCTCATCTTCTGTTTTATGCAATGAAACAATAAATTTTACAGAACGTGTATCAGAAAGAAGTCTTATCTTTTCCATCATATCGGCACCATACATTTGTGCTTCGTCTAAAAGAATAATAACTTCTCGTTTCCCTCTTAGATTTTGACAAAACTCGATTAAAGCAGAAAAATTTATCTC
>CBFHPE010000017.1:0-24632 GCA_965657515.1 Sulfurovum sp. | reverse complement strand
GTATCTGTAAGGACAACATTGTCTGCATCGTAAGGACCAGCATTGCTGGCTGTCAAAGTATAACTAAATGCCTCGCTAGCATTTATAGAGGTAGAAGATGTTGTTTTAGTAACAGAGACATCTGCAATGGGATTGACTGTTCTAGTGATGGAAGGTTGATTGTTTGTTAGATCCGTGTCTGGATCACTATTCCCAACACTCGTAATATCGGCATCATTTGTAATGGATGCTGTGGTACCGTTTGCAGTTGGTGTAATAGTGAAAGTGAATGTACTTGAACCATTGTTATTAATATTGGAACCATAAGTACATATCACCGATTGACCAGATTTTGCACAACTCCAGCCTGTTCCAGTAGAACTAATATAAGAAAAATCTACATCAAAAAGACTTGTGACTTCAATATCTTTTTCAATTTTACCCGACTCTGACTTAACCGTTACCGTATACATAAGTTCTTCACCTGCATCTACTGAAGATGAAGGTGAAGTAGTTATGGTCAAACTTGCATCATATGCATCAGATGGAGCAGCTTGAAGCTGGGTAGAAGAAGCAAGTATCAATATCATTGAAAAAGATGCCAGCAAGGAGACGGAGATCTTTTTTTTACGTACATGATCATGTTTGCTTGAATTTGGGAGTAAAGTGAAACGTGTCAAGAAAAGAAAAGGGAACAGAAATAGATTAAAAATAGTAATTAAATTTTTCATAATCATGCCTTTGTATACTCAGTCGTCACTGAGTGAAATTCGTATGTACATCTAAAAAGGATGACATAAGCGCGATTGCTTACGTTTGGTAGCTCGGCTATCTCAAATGAGATCCGTGGCTTTCCGTCGTTACTTCACAGTAAGTTTGGCTTTTCATTAATGCAATACTTAATATTAAAGAATAACATACTTAATATAAAATGAATATAAAATAACTATTATTTATAGTTGATAGTTAAAAATGGTGATTTATTTACAATCAAATCATGCGCTCTTGTTGATTTAATCATCAAATAACCTTTAGCTAATAAGCTTTTTACATATTTTGAGATATGATAAAGCTAATATATAAGGTAAAAAACTATCAAGGTAGAAAATGAATTTTAAGAAAACGCTTTTTAATAAAATGCTTTTTGGGGGCTTGGCTGCAGCATTTTTATTTGTAGGATGTTCTAAAGATGAAGAGGTGGCTGAGTTTAATAAACCGGCACTTTACTGGTATCAGCAGATGGCTGACAGTATTACCCGTGGTAATCTGGATAAAGCTGATGCGTATTTTATCTCTTTAAAAAGTGAACATATGCGATCTCCACTCATGCCTACATCTCTAATGATGCTTGCCCATGCACATATGAACAAAGAAGAGTACCTTCTGGCAAACTATTATCTCGATGAGTACAATAAACGTTTTGGAGAGTATAAAAGTAGAGAATATACGGATTTCATGAAGCTTAAAGCATCGTTTTTGGGTGTGAAAGATGTCTATAAAGATCAAAAGCTGATCATAGACAGTATTGCCAATGCGAAGAAATATATTTACCGTTATCCTGGTTCTCCATATATCTCATTGGTCAATACACTGCTTATCAGACTTCATATGAGCCAGTATCTGTTAAATGAGAATATTGCAGCACTTTATGACCGAACGGATAAAGAAGATGCTGCGAAGATATACAGAGAAAAAAACAAAGGTTCTGTTGTAGAGATGGCAGACATTACCCCTCCTGAAAAAGGGATCATAGGGTATGTGTTTGACTAGCACTTAAAATTTAGATAGTCTAATACTACTTGGTGTGGGTAGAAGTACCTACACTACAACTATCAATAAAACAAATAATTTTTTTAATAAACAAAGGATTTTTATGCAACTCAGTGATTATGATGCATTCCCAACCACACTACCTATCGTCGTAGAAGATGAACTTTTTCTGTATCCTTTTATGATCAGTCCCATTTTTCTGACAGATCAGAAAGATATAGATGCAGCAACCGATGCGATGGAGAAGAACTCTTTGCTTTTTGTGACATCTTCTATGCCTGGGAAAGAAGGCAATAGAGATTTTGACTCTATCTATAGCGGTGGGGTTGTCGGCTCCATCATGCGAAAAGTACATATACCTGATGGCAGGGTGAAAATACTTTTTCAGGGGCTTGCACGTGGTAAGATAGTAGAAAAGCTACAGCCTGAAAGAGAAGAGAGTTTTAATCGTGCTATTATCGATGTGGTGGAGTTAGAAAATTACAATAAACTCAAAGCAGATGCATTGATGGGTATACTTAGAGATAAAGTAAAAAAACTCTCTGCACTAAACTCTCAAATACCTGCTGATCTTGTACGTACGATAGAAGAGAATGATGAGCCAAATCGTATAGCAGATCTTGTGTCTTCCATGTTGAAGCTCGATAAAGAAGTAGCGTATGTACTTTATGTAGAGATGAATATAGAGAAACGTTTACTCGGGCTCATAGACATCGTTACTTCAGAGATAGAGTCTGCAAAAGTACAAAGAGAGATACGTACAAAAGTACATACTAAGATAGAGCAGACCAACAAAGAGTATTTTTTAAAGGAACAACTTAAAGAGATACAACAAGAGTTGGGTATCGATACGCAAAGAGAAGAGGAGATCGCTACTTTTAGAGAAAAAGTGGAAGCACTGAAGCCTCATATGCAAGAAGATGCTTTTAAAGAGATATCTAAACAGTTAGACCGTTTTGCACGTATGCATCCAGATTCTGCAGATGCCAATGTCCTCCAAACCTATCTGGAGTGGGTACTTGAACTTCCTTTTGGAAAGTTGACAAAGAAAAATCTTGCAGTACATGATGTAGCGGATGAATTAGATAAAGACCACTACTCTTTGGATAAACCTAAAGAGCGTATCGTTGAGTTTTTCTCTGTGCGTGAACTTGCAATGCTTAGAGGTGTAAAACAAAAAGAGACTGGTGGGGTTATACTCTGTTTTGCAGGACCTCCAGGTGTAGGTAAAACCTCACTTGCTAACTCTATAGCTACAGCTTTGGGTAGACCTCTTGTGCGTATGGCACTGGGTGGATTGGAAGATGTGAATGAGCTTAGAGGGCATAGAAGAACCTACGTAGGTGCAATGCCAGGTCGTTTGGTTCAAGGGCTAATAGAGGCTAAAAGTATGGATCCTGTGATTGTACTTGATGAGATCGACAAAGTAGGGCGCAGCATGAGAGGTGACCCTACAGCAGCACTGCTTGAGATACTTGACCCTGAGCAAAATAGCAAGTATAGAGATTATTATCTGAATTTCAACATTGATCTAAGTAAAGCGATCTTTATCGCTACAGCAAATGATGTGGGTCGCATACCAGCACCTCTACGTGATAGAATGGAATTCATAGGGCTTAATTCTTATACGCCTAAAGAGAAGTTTGAGATAGCAAAACGCTATTTAATCCCGCAGGAGCTCAAAAAACATGCTTTGAAAGCAAGAGAATTCTCTATAACAGATAAAGCATTAAAGATCTTAATCGATGAATATACTAGAGAAGCGGGAGTAAGGAATTTACGTAGAAGGATAGCAGGGCTGATGCGTAAAGCTGCACGTCAACTCTTAGAAGATAAAACTAAAGACAGTATTTCAGTGTCTAAAAAGAATTTGGAAAAATTCACAGATAAAAAAGTCTTTGAGATCTCTTTAGTAGATGCTAAGCCACAAGTGGGAATCGTCTCAGGATTGGCATGGACAGCTGTCGGTGGTGATGTACTGACTATAGAGGCTATAAAGATAAAAGGAAAAGGTGCACTGCAACTTACCGGTTCACTTGGTGATGTGATGAAAGAATCTGTGCGTATCGCACACTCTGTAGTGAAAAAACTTGTGGATAACAAAGATCTAGTAATCTCCCCATCCGTGATACCTCATTCTATGAAAGAACGTGAAGAACGCATCGCTGTAGATCCAAGTGAAGTGTATAAACGTTATGACCTTCACATCCATGTACCAGAGGGTGCAACACCTAAAGATGGGCCATCTGCAGGTATCGCTATGGTATCAGCTATAGCTTCGATACTCTCTGCCCAGAAGATTGATAATAAGGTTGCTATGACAGGTGAGGTAACACTTACAGGTAAGGTACTTCCTATAGGTGGTTTAAAAGAGAAACTTATCGCCGCTTACAAAGCAGGGGTTAAAAAAGCACTTATCCCAATGAAGAACTATGAGCGTGATCTTGATGATATACCTGATGAAGTAAAAAATAATATAAATGTTATTGGTGTATCACATGTAAATGAAGTATTGAAAGAGATATTTGTAAGATAAATAGGGGAATTATTGACAAAGCCTGGAAGCTTTGTCAAATTAGATCTTCAAGGTGGTTATGAAGACCATTGAACCATTTTTTCAAAGAGTTCATTTTCTTTGATAGGTTTTCTTAAGAAGTCATTTGCACCATTGTCAAATACTTCCGTTTTACGTGTATCATCAGTAGAGAGTACGATCACAGGGATATGTGCATTTGTCATATCTGATCTGAAGATCTTAAGGAACTCTACACCATCTACAACTGGCATCATAATATCCAAAAGTATTATATTTACATCAGATTCTTTTTTGAGCTTATCTAAAGCGTCAGAACCATTTTCTGCTTCTACAATTGCAGAAACAGACGGGTTCTTTTTTAAAAGAGTCTGTAACAGTTTTCTGTTAATGAAATCATCATCAACCAAAAGTACTTTTAATGCCATATTTTATCCTCTATATTTCATAATAATATTTTCTATATCTTCTTTAGATGCAGAATTTTCAATGGTCTCACCATTTTGTACATTGATACCTGCAGCGCTTGCGGCATTTTTCGATGTGATTATAGCGATACTTTCATTAGATTGAGCAATGCTATCTGTGATCAGTTCTATATCAGCAAAGACTAGGTCGTACTTCTTCGATGCTAAAGTCTCTTCTAGGAGCTCTGTATCTTCTAAGATATCAAACTCTTTACCTAGGTTATCTAAGACTTTTGCCAATACTCTACGTGACAGTAAAAGCTTTTTCGCAACAAGTATCTTTTTATCTCCTACAACAGGTTCTTCTATGATGATCTCAGGTTCTTCAATTTGGACTTCATCTACAGGTGCAGGAGTTTCAATTTCCTCTACAGGTGTTTCAGTTACTGTCTCTTCTTTAGTAGCATCAAGCATTGTTGAATCACTCTCTGCTTTATGAGATAGGAATTTATTGAGGATATAGAGTAACTCTGTAGTTTCAATAGGTTTAGTGATGTATTCATCCATACCTTCGCCTAAGAATCTTTCTCTATCACCTTTAAGTGCGTTGGCAGTCAATGCTACAATAGGAATATGCGCTAACTCTTCATCTTCTTCATAATCCAGTATCTCATGTGTTGCTTCAATACCATCCATAACAGGCATTTGGATATCCATAAAGAGAAGATCATATGAACCATTTCTACGTTTCTCAAATGACTCAAGTCCATTATTGGCGATGTCAACATCCATCCCATGCTCTTCAAGGATACGTTTGATAAGTTTTTGGTTAATGATATTGTCTTCTGTAACCAATATTTTTGCATCAAATCTTGTTTTCTGTGTCACTGCTGCTTCATCAGTGATCTGTGGTGTTACAGTAGTTGTTCTACTGAGTACATCTTTTATCTTACTTAATGTGACTGGTTTAAAGATAACGTTAGCTTGATCTACACCGAGTTCCTCGATCTTATTACGACTAGTCACATTTGCAATGATGATCAGTTTAGATCTATCCATATGGTGAATAGCATCTAAGATATTTTGTCTTGCTTTATCGATATCTACCCAGTAGTTTTCACAGGCATTATCGTTATCTAGTTGTTTGAGGTCACCTATAGAGTCAAAGTGTTTGATCGACGGCCCAAAGTGTTTAAAGTATTTTTCTAGATTGTTATCTAGTTTTGTCGGAATGTCTTGTGTGTATTTACCTATGGTTACATCTGTAAATGCATTCGTATAATCTATCTCATTAGATGTAACTTTTTCTAACGGAATAGTAAAGAAGAATGTTGTTCCGTGGTCTTTTGCACTTTCAAGTTGAAGCTCACCACCCATAAGGTCAACAAACTGTTTAGAAATTGTAAGTCCAAGACCTGTACCACCGTATTTTCTTGTTACCGAGACATCTGCTTGTGAGAAGGCATCAAAGATACGTGCTTGTTGGTCTTTTGTCATACCAATACCGTTATCTTTAACTACAAACTTAATATTATCACCTTCTTCCTGTGTGATATCAAGATTAATCTCTCCACCGTAAGATGTAAATTTAACAGCATTTGAAAGGAGGTTAATAACAATCTCTTTGATCTTCGTAGGGTCACCTTTAAGTTTCGATGATATTCTAGGATCCATGTAGTAGTTAAGATCAATGTTTTTCTCAGTTGCAGCAACAGCATACGTTTCAACAGCTGATTCAAACTCTTCCTCTGCATCAAATACGACATTTTCAATTTCAATTTTATTACTTTCAATTTTTGAAAGGTCAAGAATGTTGTTGATAATACTAAGAAGGTTTTCTGAACTCTTGTCAATAATAGAAAGGAATTCATCTTGTTCTTCGCTAAGGTCCGTACTACGTAGGATCTCTGTAAATCCAACAATACCGTTAAGCGGAGTACGGATCTCATGTGACATATTGGCAAGGAAAAGAGATTTGGCTTCGTTCGCCTGAAGGGCTATAAGTTTATCATCTTTTGCTGTTTCCACAAGTAATTCAAGGAACTTATAGGCTTCTTTGGTACCTTCGTGTGTATCAAGTTCAATGTTCTCAATGGCCATTGTATCTGATGTAAGGTATTCATCACTGCTTTTCATCTCATCAACAGCTTTGTTAAGTACATCTTCAAGCTCTTTAATGTTTCTTGTAATATCTCTTGTGGTCGTGTAACCAAGGTATGCAAGGATGAAACTCAAAAACCAGATCGATGAAGCAATCGCTAGTAGGAGAAGTTGTTTCTGAAGGTAGATCTCACTTTTTTTCCAAAGTGCATTTGATACAACAAGCTCTGCTTTTGAAAGTATAGTGATCTTTTTAGTCTGAAGTGCAAACCAATCCATGACATCTTCTGCATAGTCACCATTATCGGTATCCGTTTGAATAGCTGATGATGTAATAGCAAGATCTTCAAGTGTCTCTAGAGATTGTGGAGCATTTAATATACTTTCCAGTTGTTTACGTAATGTAGGGTTTGTTACCTGATTGATGTCAAATACATTTGCTTTTGTTTTAAATTCATCCCATAATGCGATCTCGTCAAATGCCATAGAAGATTTTTTTGTCATGTAATATGAAATAAATCCTCTTTCAAGACCAGAATTTTCTTTTGCCGTATAAAGCTGAATGAGTGTTGAGATCATTGATGACAGTTCAGTATCAAGTGCATAATTCTTAATACTGAAAAGGTTATTAATGATAGGCGTTGATATACTCTCTGTATATTTTGTAAAGAAGACATCTTTAAAGTCATTATTGTCTGTATCGACAGACTTTCTGATAGATTCTAACTTTTTAAAGTTTGTTAAGAGTGTGTTGTAATCCGCTTGGCCGATCTGGCCATCTTGACCTGCAAGTGCAAGTAATTGGGGTAAATATGCGCTTTCTTTTGTTTGAAGATTTGCACGCAATGAACTGTAGACATCATCAAGTGCTTCTCTTTGTTTTACAAGAGGTGCTGAAAACTCTTGTTTATCACTACCCATAAATAAAGAGGTGAGTCCACGTTCTTTACCTACACTAATGAGTGCCTTATCCAATAGGGCATTGTTCTTTAGTGTTGTTTTTAGTGCATTGGCTTTTTCAAAGTTCACATATGAAGTTATAAAGAAATAACTTGATAGGAGAATTAGGAGGGTAATCGGTACAAGTCCAATGAGTTTAAGTCTATTACGTATAGTCATCGTTTATTCCTTTAGTTTGATATCACGTTAATTTGGTTCTCAAAAGACAAAAAGTGTGCCCAATAGTCTTTAATGAGGAGATCTAATCCATTTTCGTTTTCACAAAATTGTATTTTATAGAGCGTATCTGATAATGCATTGATACGAAGGTTGCTTGATGCCCCTTTGAGTAAGTGTCCAATGGCTTGTATTTTTGCCAGGTCACCTTCTTCGTAAGCTTCTAACATCTTTTTTGTCTCAATGTGTGCCTGTTCAATAAAGTCATGTACAAACTCTTCGATGAGTTCAACTGGTAAAGAAAGATCATTCGCTGCCTCTTCAAGTTGAAAATCAAAATGCTTAGGTTTTACATCACTAAGGTCTACTGTTCCAAAACCGTTAGGATTTGGTGCTGCTACAACTTCTTCTACTGCTTCGATCTCTTCTGGTACTTCTACATCATCAAAAAGTTCCATTTCAACGGTTCCATTGCTACTGGTCTGCGTTGTCAGTCTTGAAAGTGAAGAGTAAAGTAACTCAATTGCTGATCTTTGTGCATCCGTATCAGTAGTCTTAACAGCAGACATGATCTGTCCTATTTCAGGCAAGTGTAGAACTTCACTTAGATTGGATAGTGATTCAACTGCATTGTTACGTTTGCTGGCATCATCACTTTGAAGATCTGATTCAAGATCAATAGCAGCATCGATATATTCATTGAGAAATTCTTTATAGTCATCTTCAGTAATACCGATCATTTGACTAATTTTAGAGATGTCAACAATGATCTCACCATCATCTTTTGTCGCATCTTCAGATACTACATCTAGATCAAGATCGTCAGTCGTATCACCAAATAGATCAAACGGTTCATCTAGATCAAGCTTTTCTGGTTCTGGAGTAGTTTCTTCTGCTACTGTATCATTGATCTCAAAGAGATCTGAATCAATTTCATCTGTAGAGAGATCAAAACTGATCTCTTCGCTTTCCTGTTCTTCACCCAATTCAATAAGTGTCATCTGACCCATTGTACTTGAAAGAGACGTTTTAGAAATAGAGAATGCTTTTTGCGAATCATCTGTTGTGATCGTAACATTCTCTTCCGTTGTTACTTTTGAAGACAATCCACTGACATGAGTAACATTGCATAGTGCCAATAAATTATTATCCGCCGCAATGATCTCATCAGTTTCATTTAATATATAGTACATTACTTGTCAACTCCTCTTTTAGTTGTTTTCTTTTTCAAGTAGATCTTTGTAAATAGGAATGATCTCTTCTATCTCAGTAGCAGATGCAGGTCTTCTAGCTGCAGTATATCCTGTGATCTCATCATCTACTACGATAGGTGAAATATGTGAATATACCCAATAGTATCTACCATCTTTTCTCAGGTTCTTCACAATCCCTGTCCACTCTTTTTTATTTTCTATGGTGTCCCACACTTCTTTAAAGGCAGCCTTTGGCATATCAGGGTGTCTTACAATATTGTGATTTTTTCCTACAAGTTCATCTTTAGAATATCCGGCGATCTCGCAAAATTTTCTGTTAGCATAGGTAATAATGCCTTTAAGGTCTGTAGAACTGACAATCAAACCTTTTTCAAAGGTATACTCTTCATCAATTGGATTAGGTCTATTCATAATTTCTTTTACCCCTTTATTTTAATTGTATCAGGAAGAAGAGTGGTATATACTATGTTTAGTATATGCAACCTGGCGATCTGACACAGACCCATGGTTTTCCGTCCTCACTTCACAATGAGTTTAGCTTTTATTTTAGAGTTAGAGATTATAACATCCGCCATTTTATGGGCAATACTATAAACTACAACTCCATTACAAAACTTTATAACAATTAAACTAAAAATAGAATGAATTATTCTCCCTTTTAGTAAAAAATATTAAATTGTGTATGATTAGGTAGTATTATTTTTAATAATATTTGAAATTTTTTTATTTGTAACTTTTGTAATATCTTCATGTGATGCTTGTTTAATGGCATCAAATGTTCCAAAATAATCAATAAGTTTTTTTATTGTGGCTTTTCCAATACCTTTTTTGTTCAGTAGTGAAATCTGCGTATCGTCTTTTCGTTTTTTGTTTTGGTGGTACGTTATTGCGTATCGATGGGCTTCATCTCTTTGTCTCTGTACCCAATGTAAACGTTTGTCATTTGCTTTTAATTCAAAGAGCCCTGTATTTGTGTAGAGCATATCTTTTGCAGCACCTTTTGCCCTGTGTGCTTTAGCATCGAGTTTTTCTTTGGCAATAGCGATCACATCTAAGTTTACTTTGGCTTCTTGGAGCAGACTTTTTGCAAGGTTGAGATTGGCTTGTCCCCCATCAAGTATCCATAGGTCTGGTGCAGGCTCTGTTTCAAACTTATCGATACGTCTTGAGAGCATCTCTTTCATCTGTCCATACTCATCTTTAGCGTGAAGTTCGTAACGTCTATAATGGGATTTGTCCCACTTACCTTCATCCCAGACTATCATGCCTCCAACAGTGGCAGCACCCATCATATGGGAGTTGTCGAAAGTTTCTATGCGATAGGGGATTGCGGAGAGATCAAAAAGATCAGCAATTTTCTGTTCCATAATGCTGTCATCTTGTTTGCTGCGTAAAAGTTCTTCACAGTTTTGCATGGCCAAGGATATAAGTTTTGCTTTTGCTCCACGTTGTGGTGTGAGAATTTCTATTTTTTTGTTGAAACGTGATGAGAGCGTCTGTGCAACCTGTTGCGCATCTTCAAAAGTATGTGCAGTAAGCACTTGTTTACTGATATTTGGTGTATCTATTGTATAAAATTCCAAGAGCGCTTGTTTATAGGCTTCATTTTCATCAAATATATGGGTATGTCTAAAGTATGAGTATGCTGATGAGATGATCTTCCCCCCACGCATAAAGAGTTTAACAATAACCCCTTTTTCATCGCCATTTTGTATGGCAAAGATATCCAGGTCCATTTCGTTGGCGAGGTCGATATTGGATGAAATGGTCAGAGAAGAGATAGCTTCAATGGTATCACGGAGTTTGGCTGCCTCTTCAAAGCGTTCAGAAATTGCCAATGATGTCATTTTTTCTTGCAGTGTCTTTATGAGATGTTTACGTTTGACTATAGAAGTTTTTACTTGCAAGATGATCTCTGCATATGCTTCAGGACTTACTTTTCCCTCACATGGTGCAAGACATTTGTGTATCTGATAAAAAAGACATGCTTTACCTTCACGGAGGCAAGATTTTTTCTGTACCATTGGGTAAACTTCATAGAGTGCATCAAGCAATGCACGCCCACCTGTAGGAAAAGGACCATAATAGCTGATAGCTTTTCCCTTAACAACTTTACGTGTGATCTCAAAACGCGGATAGTCACTGGACTCATCAATATAGATATAAGGGTAGGTTTTGTCATCACGTAAAAGGATATTGTATTTGGGTTTGAGTTGTTTGATAAGAGAGTTTTCCAAGATAAGTGCATCTTCTTCTGTATCAACAACAATATATTCTAATCTATGTGCTTCTCTAAGCATTTTAATTATGCGGGGGCTTTGTGCTGGGTTGGGTACAAATTCAGGGGTGAAACGCCAATAAGATTTGACACGGTTTTTAAGATTTTTTGCTTTGCCTACATAAAGGAGTTTCCCTTTTTCATCAAAATATTGGTATATCCCTGCGGATAAAGGCAGGTTTTGGACTACTGTTTGCATAGTACAAGACTTTTAATACGTTCAAAGAGTGTTTTTAGGTTTTCATCTTCTGGTGTTTCAAAAGTCCCGGTTGCACGTTCTTGATAATGGGGAACTGTGTTCTCGTCACTCTTTTCTTCGGGCATAGCATGGTACTTACTATGAAACACAACTACTTTATTTGCAGTCATCATTTCACAGCTTTTGTCGTAGCTGTTGAGCTGTGTTAATAGACTTTTTAATAAATCTCTATTATAATTAAGCTCCATTTTAAAGCCAGGGTGTGTAACCGCTATAAAAAGTGTCTCATCTTTTATGTAAACAAAGGCAACAGCTTTTTGCCATTTTTTACTTAAAAGGTTGATGTATTTTTGGTAACACTCTTGTCTTTTTAATGATTTAAACTGAGGTTGAGAAGATAAATGAGACAAAATCATACTGGCTTTTTTCATAAAGCGATTATAACATCAATTTGCTGTATCATCTTGACAGGATGTGGCTATAAAACAAACCCTGTCTATGTAGATGAGAGTAAGACCAAGCAAGTTAAAAATGACACAAAATAGAAGAGAACGATGAGCGAGAAGTATGATGTTTTGATCATTGGAGCAGGTCTTGCCGGACTTTATGCTGCTATGAATATACCTTCAAGTAAAAAAGTATTGGTCGTATGTAAAGATATCCCATGGGAGTGTAATACTTTTTATGCTCAAGGGGGTATGGCAACATCGTTGAATGAGAGTGATGTACCATTTCACATCGAAGATACTATTGCTGCAGGGGCTGAACATAATGATAGAGAAGCAGTAGAGATACTCACAAAGACCTCACTGACCACAACACCGCATATTGTCGAGCTTGGTATGGAGTTTGATACGAACGATGAGGGAAAACTGCTCTATACTAAAGAGGCAGCACATTCTACTGAACGTATTATACATGCGGGTGGTGATGCCACCGGACGTTACATGCATTATTTTATGATGGTACAAAACAAGCATTTGCTTCAAAAAAATACTTTAGTCTACGATCTTCTGATAGATAATGGAAGATGTCATGGGGTAAAGGCCACTGTGAATTATGAACCTACAACGATCTATGCAGATGATGTGATCATCGCATCTGGAGGGATAGGCTCACTCTATGCATATAATACAAATTCTCGTACTGTCTCAGCAGATATACACGGTATTTGTGTGGAAAAAGGTATAGAACTTTCTGATATGGAATTTATGCAGTTCCACCCTACAGTCTTTGTCGATACACCTTTTGCCAGAAAACTCTTGTTAACAGAAGCACTGAGAGGTGAAGGTGCGCATGTGGTTGATGATGAGGGTAAACGTTTTTTGTTCGATTATGATCCACGAGGTGAATTGGCTGCCCGCGATATAGTAGCAAGAGGGATTTTCGACTATAAACGAAAAACAGGGAAACAGGCATATCTGGATTTCTCTATGTTCGAAGAGGAATGGTTTGAACATCGATTCCCAAATATTACACGTACTTTTGGGGCACTAGGTTACCATTTCCCTAAAGACAGAGCCCCAATTTCTCCGGCTTTCCATTATGCCAATGGCGGTATAAAATGTGATATAAACGGTTGTATCCCGGGTATAGAAGGGCTGTATGTGATAGGGGAAGCAGCACGAACAGGTGTGCATGGTGCAAACCGTTTGGCTTCAAACTCTTTACTTGAAGGTGTTGTTTTTGCAAAACGTGCAGTAGATCATCTGTTGTCAAAAGAACGTAAAAGTATTATAAATACACCTAAATTCGAGAAAGATTACGGTAATATTCTGCACAAAGAAAATGATAAAATCTATAAACAAAAACTACGTCAAGTTATGTGGGATGATATAGGTATTATCAGGACGACACAAGGTTTGCATGAAGCCAAAAATCTAATTTATGATATGAAAAATAAAGAGATAGGAAGATTGCTTAAACTTAGACTGAATACTGCTTCTGCAATCGTGGAAGCAGCACTTGCAAGAAAAGAATCTTTAGGGTCTCACTATATAGAGTCTTGAATACATCAAATTCATATATAATTTTAATCTTCTTTGGTAAATATTACCCGAGACCCTAGGTCGATTCTAAATCGTGTCATTGAAAATAATTTATTCAGAGTTATGCCAACACTTATTTAAAGGTGAAACAGAGAATAGATGGAAACAAATAGGCTCCTCAGATAAATTTGAATGGATTAAGAACATATTCAGTTGATATGGACAAAATCACCAAACTATTCTCAAGAATTTTAAGCTATAATTGCAACCATGAATTATCTTATCTTTACTTGCATACTTTGCTTATATTGGATTTTGTTATCTGGGCATACCAGTATACTTTTGCTCACTCTTGGTTTAGCATCGGTAATTTTGGTTGTCTGGCTGGTTCGTCGTATGGATCAGAATGATAACGCACCATTTCGCATGTTGTTCAAAATGGAATTTTTTTCTTATATTGGCTGGCTTACCTGGCAGATTATAATTACCAATATTGATGTCGCGCGTCGTATTTGGGATCCATCTCTTCCGATTAAGCCCGCTTGTCGCAAGATTAAAGTCAGCATCAATGACCCGTTGATAAAAACCATTTATGCGAACTCAATAACATTGACACCAGGTACAGTGACCACTGAAGTTGGTGAGGACTATTTCATGGTACATGCATTAAATTCCGAGAGTCTTGATGAATTGGAAGAAGGTGAAATGGAAAAACGTCTTAAGCGACTGGAGGAGAATCAATGATTGCTGCTGCTACCGTTGCCTTGTTGATTACACTGGCGATGACACTGATCCGTGCTTTTATGGGGCCGAGTATTTATGATCGGATACTTGCCGTTAACTCGTTTGGTACCAAGACAGTTTTATTGATTGTTGTTGGTGGGCACGCACTTGGTTGGTTCAGTTATATTGATATTGCTTTAATGTATGCTCTGGTCAATTTTGTTGGAACTTTGGCTGTCATGCGTTTTTTTGAACAATACAAACCACGTGGTGAACAATTATGATGATTATTGATTGGATAAGTGATATTTGTTTGCTTCTGGGAGGTATATTAACCCTGACTGGCGCAGTCGGGCTATTACGACTCCCTAGTTTTTACACACGTATGCATGCAGCCAGTGTCACTGAAACATTAGCAGCAGCGTTATTGATCATCGGCATCATATTAGATACCGGATTTACACTGGATTCTGCTAAACTGATGCTACTATTCTTCATCCTGATCGTTGCTAATCCAACTATTGCGCATGCTTTGTGTCGTGCTGCTGCCAACGGCGGTAACACACCTGAAATGGAAACGGGAAACTCACTGTCAAATGAGAACCAGACCGCTTTGGGGAGTAGTCAGGACAATCAAGTACAAAATGAAACAGAGATTTCAGGTAAGGAGCCAAAGTGATTGAGAACCTTCAACTACTGATTGATGTTTCCCTGCTGGCCTTTTTGGTATTGATTGTTGTTGCATCTATTAAGATGACTGACTTATTTGCTGTGACCATGTTATTTGGTATTTTCAGTTTTGTTTCAGCCTTGTTATTTCTTGACCTCGATGCAGTGGATGTTGCCTTTACTGAGGCTGCCGTTGGTGCTGGTTTTACGACAGTACTGATGTTGTCCGCATTGCGACTTACTCAACCGTATGAAAATGTTAAACACCGGCATTCATTATTGGCACTGTTCATTGTAACACTCACTGCTGCCGCGCTGTTCTATGGTATTGCTGATTTTCCTGATATGGGAGACCCCAATGCACCGGTACATCAGCATGTTGCCCCTGAGTATATTCAGCTGACACAACAAAAGATCGATATTCCCAATGTTGTCACTGCAGTGTTGGCAAGTTTTCGTGGATACGATACTTTTGGCGAAACCGTGGTCATATTCAGTGCGGGTGTCGCAGTAATATTACTTTTGGGGATGGGGCAGGCAAAAAGCGAACAAGAACCTGAAGAGAACCTTGTTCTATGGGTAGTGGTTAAACCTATGATAGCATTAATCCTCATTTTTGGTCTCTATGTGCAATTTCATGGTGATTTTGGTGCAGGTGGAGGTTTTCAGGCTGGTGTGATATTTGCCAGTGGTTTGATTCTGTATAGTCTTGTTTTTGGGGAAATGTACGCAAGGCGAGTTATACCTGCTGCAATTTTACCTAGATTGGCCGCACTGGGCGTCTTAATTTATGGCGTAACCGGACTGATGAGTCTACTGTCCAACAAGCCTTTTCTTGACTACAACGCATTGTCCTCCAATCCGGTGAGTGGTCAACATCTAGGTATATTAGTGGTTGAAGCCGGTGTTGGTTTGGCAGTCTTTTCTACAATTCTATTAATTTATTACTCTTTTTCTGGTCGTGAGGTGAATCATAATGAATGAGCTATTAGGGCATTTTAACTACTATATAGTAGTTATTTTGATGATGATGGGATTATATATAGTGATCGCATCATCGAATCTTGTTAAAAAACTGATCGGTCTTTCTGTTTTTCAGGTATCGGTGTTTATATTGTATATTACATTTGGTAAGGTAACTGAAGGCAGTCCACCTATCATTACTGATAATACTGATGTTTATTCCAACCCTTTACCTCATGTACTCATCTTGACGGCTATTGTGGTTGGTGTTGCAACAACATCTGTTGGCCTGGCACTGATTGTACGTATACAGGAAGCCTATGGCAGCATTGATGAAGACGTTATCCATGATATGGATGACAAAGATGACTTTCCGCTTGAAAAGCAGGTGTAACAGATGGATTTAATGATGCATTTACCTGTTCTTATTGTTGTTGTACCTTTGCTTGCAGGGGCACTCATCGTGTTAATCAATCACCGAAAAGCTGCCTGGTTAATCACATTGCTGACATCCATTTTCTTAGTATATGCATCGGTACAGCTGATACAAATGCTGGGAGAGGTCGATGTCCTCAGTTATACATTGGGTGGTTGGTCGGCTCCGCTTGGAATTGAGCTTCGCATCGATGCACTAAGTGCTTTGATGGTATTGATTCTGGCTGCCTCAGCTTTACTGGTCAGTATCTATGCACTTAAAAGTGTTGAAAAAGAGATACCTGAGCGAAATCATGTACCGTTTTATACGGCTTTCTTACTGGTACTCGCAGGCCTCATTGGTATCAGTGTTACTGCAGATGCATTCAATATTTTCGTCTTTTTGGAAATATCGTCACTGTCTACCTATGCTCTGATCAGTATGGGGCGTGATCGGCGTGCCTTGCATGCATCCTACCACTACCTTATCATGGGAACTATAGGAGCCACCTTCATACTGATAGGTATTGGCTTTATGTATGTCATGACGGGTACGTTAAATATTGCAGATCTGGCTGAACGCTTACCTGCAGTTGCCGATACAAATGCTATACGTGCTGCCTTTGCCTTTATCACCATAGGTGTTGGTATAAAAGCGGCCATGCTGCCCCTACACCAATGGCTGCCTAATGCGTATGCCTATAGTCCTTCTGTAGTCTCAACCTTCCTTGCAGCTACAGCAACAAAAGTGGCCATCTATGTTCTGATCCGTTTCGTGTTGTCTTTATACGGTATCGAATTTTCTCTTGTTCAGATGCCATTTGATAACCTACTGATGATACTGGGTACAATAGGTATATTAGGTGGATCAGTGTATGCTATTTACCAAACTAATGTCAAACGGATGCTGGCATACTCCAGTGTTGCCCAAATTGGTTATATTTTGTTGGCCATAGGGCTGGCTACTGAGCCAGGTTTCACTGCTGCATTGCTGCACATGTTCAACCATGCCCTAATTAAGGGAACCTTATTCATGGCTCTTGGGCTTGTCTTTTTCCGTTTTGCCAGTACCGAATTATCAGTAATGTCGGGTATGGGTAAGACCATGCCATGGACCATGGCTGCTTTTACTATAGGTGGTTTAAGTCTGATAGGTGTACCGGGAACTGCTGGTTTCGTTAGTAAATGGTACCTGGTTCTTGCTTTGCTTGATGCATCTTTATGGCCATTGGCATTATTAATACTTGTGGCGTCTATACTGACACTGGTTTATGTAGGTAAAGTGCTGGAAGTTGCTTATTTTAGGCCTGCTCCAGAGGGAAGAACCCGACAGAAAGTACCATTAACGATGTTAGTTGCTTTATGGATATTTGCTCTGAGTAATATTTATTTCGGTTTGGATATTGAGATCAGCCAGGGCATAGCATCACTTGCCGTAAATCAGTTATTAGGTGTGACACCATGAGTATTGAACTACTATATATTTTAATCCTGTTAATTCCGTTATTAACAGCTGTAGGTGTGCTTTTATGCCACCAAAAACCTAATGTTCGTGAAGCAGTAACGCTTATTGGTGGTATATCTTTATTTTTAGTGGTTGTTGCTCTAGCGTTTAACTACAACTTTGAACAGCCTGTAACGTTGACGTTACTTGAACCGTTTCCTAGCTTGTCACTGGCACTGCGTCTTGAACCACTTGGACTGTTATTTGCATTGGTAGCGGGATTCCTATGGCCAGTTACTTCCCTATATGCCATAGGTTATATGCGTGCACACCATGAAAAAAACCAGACACGTTTTTATACCGCATTTGCTATCTCTATTTTTGCCACTATGGCAATAACCCTTTCGGCTAACCTGTTAACACTCTTTCTAGCCTATGAGATGCTAACACTTTTCACTCTGCCACTGGTCACACATGCAGGAACCGATGCAGCACGACGTGCTGGTTGGACGTATCTGGGCATCTTAATGACAACCTCAATTGGCTTTTTGTTGCTAGCTATTATCTGGACATGGTCACTGACGGGAACACTTGAGTTTACTCCAGGTGGTATACTTGCAGGAAAAGCTGAGCCGGCTATCTTGGGTGGTTTATTGCTACTATTTGTCTTCGGTACTGGGAAAGCGGCTTTAATGCCATTTCACCGTTGGTTACCGGCAGCCATGGTAGCACCAACCCCTGTTTCTTCATTACTACATGCAGTAGCTGTTGTGAAAGCCGGTGTTTTTACTATTTTGAAAGTTGTAGTGTATATTTTTGGTATTGATCTAGTCGGTACACTTGACAGTGCTTACTGGCTCTCAATGCTGGCTGGATTCACTATCCTTAGTGCATCAATTATAGCGATGACCAAAGATAATCTGAAAGCTCGATTGGCATATTCGACTATCAGCCAGTTATCGTATATTATCCTTGCAGCTATGTTGGGTGTTGCCGGTGGTGTGATAGCAGGTAGTTTGCATATTGCTATGCATGCTTTTGCAAAGATCACCCTGTTTTTTGCTGCCGGTGCCATTTTGGTCAGTGCGCATAAAAGCCGTGTTTCTGAATTAAACGGTATAGGCCGTGCCATGCCAATTACCATGTTGGCATTTTTATTGGCATCACTCTCTATTGTTGGTCTACCACCACTTGGCGGTAGTTGGAGTAAATGGCTATTGTTAAATGCGACTATGGATGCACATAATATGGTGTTGTTGATCGTGTTATTGGTAAGTTCACTGTTAAGCATCTTTTATCTTGTGGAGATCCCAATACGTGCATTTTTTGCTAAACCTAGTGATCCTGACTATAACAATGGTATGAAAGAAGCACCAACATTTAGTCTGATAGCAATTTTAATTACAACAACCGGCTGCCTGTTACTGTTTTTCTTCGTTAGCCCGGCTTGGAATCTTGTGGAGCAAATAATACCATGAACAATAAAAAACACCTCTTTGATAACCCAAAAAATGTAAAACTGCTGATAAGAATTCTTTATGTCAGTTGTTTTGTACTGTTTGCTATGGATCTAGTTATACATAGACATACTGTTCACCCATGGGAGTCCTTTACCGGCTTTTATGCCATATATGGATTTCTCGCATGTGTAGTATTGGTGCTGATAGCACGTGAATTGCGTAAACTAGTTATGCGTGATGAAGATTATTATGAAGATACAGAGATGGATGATAGGAGAGAAAGATAATGGCTGATTTTTTACCGATTTTACCATTTTTTATCGTTGCCATTCTAACGCTTTTCACTCGTGGATGGTTACGTGCTGTCATTATGCTAGTAACGCCATTCATTGCAGCTTATGGCCTCTATAATCTTGAGATTGGACACACCTATACCTTCACACTGATGGGCTTTGAAATGACACCGATAAGGATAGACAAACTCTCTATGCTTTTTGGTTATCTATTCTGTATCGCAGCACTCTTAGGTAATATCTACGCTTTGTATCATAAAGATACACTTCAGCACTTTGCCGCTCAAGCGTATGCTGGTAGTGCGATAGGTGCTGTTTTAGCCGGTGATATGCTAACTCTGTTCATCTATTGGGAGTTAATGGCTCTAACATCATCTGTATTGATTTTTGCCCGTCGTACAGAAGTGTCATTCCATGCAGGTATGCGTTACTTGGTTATGCAGGTCATTTCTGGTTTACTACTTTTAGCTGGAATTATTATTTACTATCAATCTGTAGGGAACCTTGATTTCAACTTCATTGGTCTTAATAGTCCAGGTGGTTGGCTGATGTTCCTTGCCTTTGGGATTAAGAGTGCATTTCCACTACTTCATAACTGGCTTACAGATGCCTACCCAGAAGCCACTGTTAGTGGTACAGTGTTCTTAAGTTCATTTACAACCAAAGTTGCTGTTTATGCATTGGCACGTTCTTTTGCTGGTGAAGAGATACTGATCTACATTGGTGCTGTGATGGCTTTCTTCCCAATCTATTATGCGGTTATTGAAAATGACTTACGACGGGTTCTGACCTACAGCTTGATAAACCAGGTAGGATTTATGGTAGTGGGTATTGGTATTGGTACTGAATTAGCCTTGAATGGTGCAGTAGGACATGCATTTGCTGATGTCATCTTTAAAGGTTTATTGATGATGAGTATGGGGGCAGTACTACATGCGACAGGTGAGATGCGTGGTTCGGAGTTGGGTGGTCTTTATAAGCGAATGCCAAAAACAGCTACGTTTGCTATTATTGGTGCCGCATCGATATCTGCCTTCCCACTCTTTAGTGGATTTGTTACTAAATCGATGATTGTAAGTGCTGTATTAATGGAAGGGTATTATGGTGTATGGCTGATACTCGTGTTTGCGGCTGCTGGGGTATTCCACCATGCGGGTATTAAAATTCCGTTTTTTGCGTTTTTTGCACATGATTCTAAACACATTGAAACAGCCAAAGAAGCACCAAATCCTATGTTATGGGCAATGGGGATAAGCTCAGCACTTTGTATTGCCATTGGTGTTTTCCCAGAAGTCTTTTATAGCATGATGCCTTGGCCAATGGACTATTCACCTTATGATGCTACACATATTTTGGCACAGCTACAGTTACTCTTCTTCTCTGCACTGGCCTTTGTTTGGTTACAATTAGCGGGTATATATCCACCTGAACTCAAATCAGTGAATATTGATGCAGAGTGGATATACCGTAAATTATTTCCTAAGATAATTTATAGTGTTGGTAGTGCTTTCGCTGCATTATATAGCAAGTTTGAGTTGAAAGCTCAAACAGTTCTTGCGTCTACTCAGGGAGCTGCTACTCAGTTCTTTGGTGCTCAAGGCGTTTTAGCTAGTTCTCGTTCATTAGGTAGTATGGTTATGTGGGTTGCAGTATTACTGTTCTCTTCACTGTTCTTATATTATATATTATGAAGATAGGAGACATAATCGTCTCACATCTTCATGCTCTTTTAAGTCAGTTTTTCTCTTTTTTCTTACTACATACTATAAGGTTTTTACCTCATTTAGATCAATCGTAATACGCTTTTATTGTAAATACGCTATTATTTAAAAAAAAGGAAATGAATGCTTATTCTTATCACAATCGTACTACTTATACTGTTTACAGCCATTGGTTATTATTTTGCGGGAAAACAGGGCGCAATAGGTACATTTTTAATTCTACTCTTTTTCTTTGGCTTACCAGCAATGATCTATAGCATACAGAGCAGCTAAAAAAGGGTTTTAATCATACTCATTGTATAATCACGCTTAAATAATTATCTACTCAAGGAAACCTCCATGAAACAAGTACCTATCTTAGTCTTAGACTTTGGTTCTCAATATACACAACTCATTGCTAGAAAACTAAGAGAATCAGGTGTCTATACTGAAGTTGTACCATACCGTGAAAATATTGAAGATATTAAAGCACGAAAACCGCAAGGTATCATACTTTCAGGAGGACCAGCATCTGTCTATGCAGAAGATGCGTATAAACCTGACGAGGAGATCTGGGATCTGGGATTGCCAATACTTGGTATCTGTTATGGTATGCAGCTTATCACACAGCATTTTGGTGCTTCTGTGATCCCTGCAGATCACCATGAATATGGAAAAGCAAAACTCAGGATAGAAAATGATTCGGGTATTTTTCAAAATATCTCTGATGACAGTATCGTATGGATGAGCCATGGAGATAGAGCAGAGAGTATTCCTGAAGGTTTTGAGGTAGTAGGTACCTCTGAGAATTCACCATATGCTGCAATAGCTGATGAGACTAGAAAAATCTATGCATTTCAATTTCACCCTGAAGTACACCATTCAGTAGAGGGTACAGCAATGCTTAAAAACTTTGCAAAAAATATTTGTGGCTGTGACAGTACATGGAATATGGGAAGCTTTGCAAAAGAAAAGATAGCAGCGATACAGGCACAAGTAGGGGGTAAAAAAGTACTTTGTGGTGTCTCTGGAGGCGTAGATTCCTCTGTGGTTGCAGCAATGCTGCATGAAGCACTGCCAAACGAACAACTTATATGTGTCTTTGTTGATCAGGGGTTACTGCGAAAAAATGAAGCCCAAGATGTACAAAATATGTTTAAACTGCTTGATATCCCATTGATCACTGTAGATGCCAAAGCAGAATTTATGGAAGCATTGAAAGATGTTTCTGATCCGGAAACAAAACGTAAAGCAATCGGTGAAAAGTTCATTGAAGTGTTTGACATCGAAGCTAAAAAACATACGGATGTTGCTTTTCTTGCACAAGGGACACTTTATACAGATGTGATCGAGTCAGTTTCAGTAAAAGGACCATCAAAGACCATTAAGTCTCATCATAATGTAGGTGGACTTCCTGACTGGATGACCTTTGAACTTGTAGAACCGCTTAGAGAGATATTTAAAGATGAGGTACGTAAACTTGGACTGGAGTTAGGTTTACCAAGTACAATGATAGGCAGACACCCTTTCCCTGGACCAGGACTTGCGATCCGTACGATGGGTGCTGTTACTGAAGATGGACTACACCTCATAAGAGAATCTGATGCCATCATGCAAGAAGAGTTAAGAGCGACAGGTTATTATGACAAAGTGTGGCAGGCCTTTACTGTACTTCTAAATGTGCAGTCAGTAGGTGTGATGGGTGACAACAGAACTTATGACAACACTGTATGTATACGTATGGTAGAATCGGTAGATGGTATGACAGCTACATTTGCGCATATTCCTCATGATGTTCTTGAGGGTATGAGTAGAAGAATCATTAATGAGATCGATGGTATTAACAGAGTAGTGTATGATATCAGTTCAAAACCACCGGCAACTATAGAGTGGGAATAAAGTATGTGCATACCTCCCTATGTAAAATATATGCTTCTTTCTGTGACAGTGGGTGTGCTGGTTATATTTGCCATATTTTTTGAAAATCTTTTTTATGCAGTACCTGCAATGATCTTTGCCATTATACAAAGTAGAATGAAATGTCCTAAATGTGGAGAGTCCATACTCAAAGATAAGAATGGATGGTATATCTTTACAATGAGATCAACCTGTCGTCACTGTGGACATGATACAATGGTGTGTGATGTAGAACCTGATGAGGTTGGTAAAAAACGTAAGAAGTGACTTTTCTTCTATCATTAAGTTTATTTGAGGTGCTTCTGCTATAATTTTTCTTAAAGGAGTTTCTCATGAAACAAACACTTCTCATAACACTATTTTCTTTTGCCTTTTCATCATTTATATTCGCCAGCAGTGATAACTTTGGTGATAAAGTAGCTGTGATAGGTAGTCCCTCTTTATCATCTGATCCATGTGCTGCTATAGATAAAAAAATTATACGATTAGAGCAGTTTACAACGATGGTGAACAATACCAGTTCTTTCCATTTGGAAGAAAAAGCTGAAGCACTGTCAGTTCCTGGAATTACGGTGAGTAATAATAAAAAGAAAATGTTACGAGATGCAAATAAAAAATATAAAGAGTATGCAACAGAGCGTCAAAAATTTAGTTGTGAAACTCCAATGACAGTTGTCATGGATAAAAAAGATGTTGTATCTGAACCTGCTTTAACATCTGAACCATCTTTTGCTATCGATACAAAACCTGTGAAACAGGATAAGGTTACGACGAAGGCAAAGAATACCAATACTATCTATGAAGTAGAAAAAGCTGAAGTCTTAACTGTACCAAAAGTCGCAGCGAGTAATAAGAAAACACAAATGCCAAAAATGGAAGAGAAAAAAGCTGAAGCAATTGAAGTAGAACATCCAAAATCTGTTGCTGAAATTCCTGATCCTGTAAGCACTGTTAACACAGTTGAAAAAAAGACGGTGGTAAGTAAACCTGTGTTGTCAACTACTTCATCTGATGAATGTGCTGCAATCGATAAAAAGCTTATAGAATTGTATGAATTTATGATCATGGTAAACAATACCAGTGCGTTTCATTTAGAACAAAAAGCTGAAGCACTGGCAGTCCCTGGAATTACGGTGAGTAATAATAAAAAGAAAATGTTAAGAGATGCAAAGAAAAAATATAGGGAGTATTCATCTGAGTATCAAAAATATAGTTGTGAAACTCCAATGACAGTTATCATTGATAAAAAAGATGCTGTATCTGAACCATCTGCTGTTATCGATACAAAACCTGTGAAACAGGATAAAGTTACGGCTAAGGACAACACAAGCACGGAAACATTCAGTGATAAAATGGCTGTGATAGGCAGTCCTTCTTTGTCATCTGAACCATGTGCTGCTATAGATAAAAAAATTATACGATTAGAGCAGTTTACAACGATGGTGAACAATACCAGTTCTTTCCA
>CBFHPE010000016.1:0-25409 GCA_965657515.1 Sulfurovum sp. | reverse complement strand
GTTACAGCTTTAGATCTAAAACAGACTCAAACGTTTATGTTATCGGTGATGCTGTAACTCACAAGATCCCACCATCAGGTCAAACAGCTATCTGGGGTTCACATAGAGCAGCTGGTCAGATCGTAGCACAGCTTAACGGTAAAGTGAAAGATACTAAAGAAGGTCTTCCAGCTAAAGCAGCAAACGTATGTTTCTCAATGGTAAACGGTTCTCCAGAAGAAGCGATTATGGTAACACACACATTCTCAGCAGACAAGTCTGGTGTACTTAAAGGTAAAGGAAATGTTCCTAAGCCAAAAGATGGAAACGGTAAGTTTAGATCTAAAGGTACAGCGACAGCTACTAGAGAGTGGTTCAACGGTGTAATGAGAGAAATGTTCAGTTAATCGTTCATCTTTTTCATGATTTGCACTCATCTTTTGAAGATGAGTGCAGTCACTTACCTACGTAAGATCTTTTACTCAAACTTCAAAACCTAAGCACAACTCATAAAAAATCTAAACGATTAACTTTTCTATAAAAATTATTTCAAGATTAACTATTTTAAGTTAACCCTCACTCTTACAAATACCCTTGTAACTTTATCAGCATACTGTAGAGTAGTACCTCTTTTTGCGTAGCCGGTGCTTTTTTGATGGCTAATTCACTTTCAAGTAAATGTTCAAAGATTTTAAGCAGGGATGCAGATTTTACGCGTAAAGCTAACTGTGCTTTTTGTTCTTCTATCTGTTTTGGTAGTTTGTAACCTAGTATGGCTGCAGAGTCTACGTGACCGTTTAGTTTGATGTAGGCGTGGAAGAGGAATATCTGGTTTACAAAGTATTGGGTTGCTCTGAGGATGGCTGCTTCATCTTCTCCTATTTCTAGAAGTCTTGAGATGGTCTCCGTGATGGGTTTTTTGTTAAAGAGGTCAATGAGGAGTTGTTCTGTTGCTAAAGGTGCAGTGGAGTAGACAAGTCTGTCTATATCTTTTCCTGTGACCTTGGTACCTAGTATGGCAAGTTTTTCCAGTTCGTTGGCACAGAGTCCCAGGTTGTTATTGAGTACCAGCATGAGGTGTTGCAGTGCATAGTGGTCTATGTCCAGTCTTATCTTCTGAGCTTTTTGTTGTAGTACAGCGATGCCGTCACGAATGTTAGGTTCAAAGAACCGTACCCAAACACCACCTTTTTTCTCTGTAAATGCAGCTTGCATACTTCGTGCATCTTTTGGGGCACCTGCATAACCATAAAGAAAATAGTTATCCGGATTTTTATTGGCAAGCGCTACAAGAACATCTAACTCTTTTTTTGGGATCTTTTTTTCATGTTTTACCACCACAAGGTTTGTCCCCCCAAACAGAGAGCTCTGCGATAAAAAAGATTTTGCCTGCTCAAAGTTCCATTCGTCATGGTAAAGACTCAACATACTCTCTTTTGCATCCGTATGCTTTATATATGTATCGATGTAAAAGTCGATCAGATAATCATTTTCACCATAAAGTAAAACGGCTTTAGGAAAAGACTGTTTAAGACGCTGGTCAAATTCTCTTTGGTACATTAATCCAACTCCATCTCTTCTTTACTAAGTTTTTCAACCAGTTCAACCATAATGAGCGCTTGAGGTATGTTCGCTTCATTGATCTTCACTTTTATTCTGTCAAAAAGCATAATGTTGTCACCTCTGAGATGTACTGTCACACCTTTTACATCACCATACAGTACAGCTTTAGCATCTTCACCGGCCTCTATGACTTCCGCTTCAAAGACTTCATCTAAGTGTTGGGCTGCCCATCTTGCAAACTTACGGTCTCTAAAGTCCCACTCTGCTTTCGTCGCTTCACGTTCAAGTTCTGAAACCCTTGCACAGAGAGGATCTATGTTTCTTAAAAGGTAGCCAGCTTCCTCTTCATCATCTCTGAGTTGTGTTTTGATGAGTCTATGGAGTATGAGGTCGGCATACCTACGGATAGGGGAGGTAAAGTGGCTGTAGTGTGAAAATCCTAAACCAAAATGTCCTACATTGTGTGAATTATATTCAGCACGTCGTAAAGACTTTATGACCATTGAGTCTACTTCCGAAGCCAGACCCATTTTTTCTGCTTCTTTTTGAATGGCTCTTATGAGAGAAGGAGAGTCTTCATACTCTTCAACATAGAGTCCAACAGCGGCAAGTTCTGAGAGAAGTTGTTCTGTACGGGCAAGTTGCGGAGGTTCATGTATACGGAAGATACTGTCACCTTCTCCCTCAAAACGTTTTGCTGATGCCTGGTTTGCCAAGAGCATACACTCTTCTATGAGTGAGTGTGAGGGTGTACCAGTCTCTATACTGGTCTCTTTTAAAAGATGATCAGCATCAATACTGAGTTTTGTCTCTTCAGACCTAAAGTCAAATCCTTGCAGCAGTCTTGTTTTATGCAGTTTTTTTGTAATCTCATATAAAGGTAAAAGATAGGTAAGTATCTCTTTTACTTTTCCTGTGGCTTGTGAGCCGTTGTTGTCTATGATCTTATCGATATCATCATAGTTAAAACGGTGTTTAGAGTGGATGATCGCTTCGAAGAACTCTTCTTTTTTAGGTTTGAGTGTGTTCTTTTCGAGTTCTATCTTTGCAACAAAAGCCAGTCTGTCTACTTTAGGTTTAAGTGAACAGATATTTTCACTCAGTTCACGTGGAAGCATAGGAAAAGATTTGTGTGGCAGGTAAGTGGTAAAACCTCTTTTTTTTGCCTCTTTATCTATACTGGTAAAGTAGGGCACATAGTGAGAAACATCTGCGATGGCAACATAAAGTGTATGCGTTTGCATATCAAAATAGATAGCATCATCAAAATCTTTTGCAGTGACCGGGTCAATGGTACAAAAATCAAGATGCGTGAGGTCTGCACGGTCTGGATATTCCTCTTTGATAACTTCAAGTTCAACATCAAGTGCTTCTGTGATACAGTCTTGTGGGAAAGCATCCTCACGGTTATAGAGAGCCAGTGAGATCTTCTCATCTACTCTGGCATCATCTAAATGACCAAAGACCTCTAAGACCTTGTCAGTATCAATATCTACCTTGAGTACAGTACCCAGTTTAAAGGCTTTTAGGTCCATCCCTTCCATGACTGCATGGGTTGGTTCTCCCGTACGGATATTCAATATAAGGAAGTGCCCCTGTTCATCTCTATGCGTGTAAGCGATGGTAAAGAGGTGGGCTTTGTCTATGACAAGTTTGACGATACCGCTTGCACGTCCTCGTCTGGCAATGACACGTTTTACAACAACAGTATCACCATGTTTTGCACCCCAAAGATGGTCAGGTTCTACAAGAAGATCTTTTTGTTCCTTGAACTCTGCTTCCACATAGCCTCTACCGTCTTTACCGATATAGAGTCTGCCTGCTCGGTAAAGTGATCCTAGTTTCCATAAACCGTCAACTTCCTCTATAGCACCGATCTGCTGTAGTGACTGAAAACTGTTCTGGTCTTCTTGTTCGATGTCACTTTCAAGACATCCTTGCATAAGTTGTATGGCAAAAGGACTCATCTAAAGCCTTTTGCTTTAGATGAAATAAGTAGGGATTTTATGTTTGTTTTATTCATAAAATGATTATAGCAGATTAGTGTTTTAAAGCCTCTAATCTTTCTATGCGTTGTTCTGTACTTGGGTGTGTAGAGAAGAGCTGTTTGAGTGAAACATCTTTGCCAGTGAAGGGGTTGATAATGAACATATGGGCAGTCTGAGGGTCTGCATCATGCATGCTGATGCCTCTGGCATAGTTATCAAGTTTAGCCAAACCACTTTGCAACCACTCTGGATGTCCTGTCATTTCTGCTGCGCCTGCATCTGCCATGAATTCACGGTTTCTACTTACGGTCATCTGTATTACTGTAGCAGCCATCGGCATAATGAACATGAGTGCAAGAGTTACCAGTATATTTGGTCTGTCACGACCTCCGCCAAAGAACATCCCAAATTGAGCTAACATAGCGATGGCTCCAGCTATGGTTGCAGTGACAGTTCCTATAAGCATATCGTAGTGTTTTATGTGACTGAGCTCATGTGCGATGACCGCTTCAACTTCTTCTTGTGTAAGTAGTTCTAAAAGTCCCTCAGTCACAGCTACAGCAGCATTTTCATAGTTACGTCCTGTCGCAAATGCATTGGGTTGTCTGTCTGGGATGATGTAAAGAGCTGGCATAGGCAGTCCAGCACGGTGTGTCAGTCTCTCAACTATCTCATAAAGTCCTGTCGCAGAGTTATGGTCCACTGGAATGGCATGGTAATGTTTGAGTACCTGTGTGTCACTGTAGTAGTAAGCATAAAAGTTCATACCTGCTGCTGCAATGAATGCGATGATCATACCCGTCTGTCCGGCTATCATACCACCAAACCAGATAAAAAGTAGTGTAAGCCCTGTCATGAGGGCATAGGTTTTAAATTGTTCCATTATTAAAGAATCCTCATTTTTTGTTTGAGTATATCTTGACTTTACAAATGGAAGGTAAATCATACAATACGTTATAATGATCGTATGATAAGAATTATTTTAACAACAACATTTTTAATGACCTCTCTCTTTGCTGAGTATCAGTCAAATATCTCCAAGATCACACCTGAGATAAAACAACGCATGATCAAGGGTAACTCATGGCAAAAAGGTTGTCCTGTACCGTTAGAGGATCTACGTTATTTACGTTTGAGATATAAAGATTTCAAAGGTAATGATATGATGGGTGAACTCATAGTACATAAAGTTGTATCAACAGAAGTGACAAAGATCTTTGAAGCGTTATATGATGAAGATTATCCTATCAATCAGATGAGATTGGTGAGTGACTTTCAAGGTAGCGACTGGGACTCCATAGAGGCAGATAATACATCTGCATTCAACTGCCGTAGGGCTACCGGGAGCAAAAAATGGTCAAAACATTCATATGGTGAAGCGATAGATATCAACCCTATAGAGAACCCTTATGTTTTTCGAAGTGGGAAAAGTAGCCATAAAGCTTCAAAACGTTATCTAAAGCGCAAACGAATGAGTGAAAGTCCATCACAAAGAGCAATGCTTTTAGCAGATGATAAAGCCACTGGAATATTCAAAAAATATGGGTGGAAGTGGGGTGGTGACTGGTCTACAGTGAAAGATTATCAGCATTTTTCCAAGTAAGGAATTTCCTTATAAAAATGTCTTATAGAACATTTTATAAGGTTCTAAATAAGCTGTAATTTCTTTCTGAAGCTTAGAAGTAGACACTGAACATTATTTAGTCATCATTATGCAGTTGTCCACTAAACTCAAAGCCAAACTTCATTTTGTTGGCTATCTCTTCTTGTACCTCTTCTATAAGGTCATCAGTTTCACCCTCTATTTGAGATATGAAAAATTTTTGTTCTCTTTCTCGTCTAAAGGTATCTACCTTGTAAGGTTTGTCGGTACCATACTCTTCTATAAACTTTTCAATCGTATCTTCCCATATGAAGGTTAGTTCATGTTCTATGGTTTGTGGTTCTTCATCATCAGGTAGGGTATAGTTAAATGCTACCATATCTGTGTAAGATATGACTTCATACGGTTTATCTTCTTTTTGAGACGTTACTTCATTGTGTGTCATGATCATGTCCTTTATTTTATGTTGTTTATTAACTGTTATATCAAAGAAAGCTTTAAATAGGATATATTTTATCTGATTTATCTTTTTTGAGTCAAAATTTTGATATTTTGTATCTTTTTTTTTCGATACACACATAGTGCACAGAGAGATAATATACTTAAATGGTGAAATCTAAATAAAGGATACATAATGGATTATATAGTATATGGTTGGGGTATGGTTTTTGGCCTTTGGCTTACATTTATAGTATCAGGCCTGGTTATTTTTTATTTTTTATATAAAAATCCTAAGAGTGAAGATAAACATCTCTCTGCTTAAGGTATACTCGATAACACTATAAACGAATAAGGTATTTTAATATTTCTATCGCATTAATACCGTCTACACTGAAAACTGATTTCTAAATGCCTTGGCACCATCTTTACTGGACTCTATCTGATCAGAAATATCCTGGAATGAAAAACGAAGTTTACTTTGCTCTATGGTCTCAATCTCTTTTATTTTATTTATATTGATCAGGTATGATCGGTGTATACGTACAAAACTATGTGCAACTAACCTTTTTTCAAGATCTGATATCTTCTGTGCATAGTATGAGAATCCCTTTGAAGAGCGCAACATTACTTCACTTAGATCAGCTTTGACATAGTAGACCTCTTCAGGTTTCAGGAGATAATAGCTCTCTCCCGTTTTACTCATCAAACGAAGATCACTACTGCCTGTACTCTCCACTTTGACACGTTCTATACTTTGCTCTAACTGTTCCATACTAAAGGGTTTGACCAAATACCCTACAGCACCTATATCAAAGGCTTTAAGTGCATGTTCTTCATAGGCTGTTTGAAAAATAATGGCTATGTCTTCTTGATGGTAACGCAGTTCATACCCGAGTTCCAGACCACTGGTCTCAGGCATATTGATATCCAATAGTACCAGATCAAAATGATGCTCTTTCACAGCTTCTAATGCACTTGTAGCATTATCTGCTTCTATGATGTCTTCATATCCCAGTGTGCCTAGCATTCTTTTAAGTCTGGCTAATGCTAACGCTTCATCATCAACGATGAGTATTTTCATGGCAATCTCCTAAATAAATTGTAAAAGTGGGGGTATCTTTGTCTGTAATTTCAATCTTTCCTTTGCAGAGAAGATTTAAACGCTGAGCTAAATTTTTTAACCCTGTTCCAAATTTTGTGCTCTTGATAGCCCTGCCGTTATTTTGCAGTATGAGGCTATTTTCTTCTGTATTGTAAGACAAAGAGATAAATAGCTCTTTTTTGGCAATAAAACCATGTTTGATGGCATTTTCTACCAGTAGTTGAATGGAAAATTTCGGTACTTCAACTTTAGGCATAGATTCACCTATATGAAGTGCTATGAGTCCTGAAAAACGAATGTTTTCAAGCTCTACATAATCACGGACATTTCTGAGTTCATCACTTAATGGGATAAGTGCCTTTTCATCCATAGTATTGCGCAGGAACGTAGAAACTTTCAATATAGCCGTTTCAGCCTTATTTGGATCTTGGTGGATGAGTTCAGCTATAGAATTAAGAGCGTTAAATAAAAAGTGTGGATTGAGTTGTGTTTCAAGCGAACGTAGACGGCTTTGTACGTAGTGATGGTCAACTTCTTCTTTTTCATTACGCATCTTTACAAAACCATAAAGTAATGCTCCCACAAAATACGTCAATACACCTATAGCAACGGCAATTTGTACATGGTGTGTGTGAAACAAGGGGATAAGATCGACCTGTAACAATTCTGCAACTGTAGTACTTGATAATGTACCTAAGAAGCCCGAAAGAAAAGAGAAAAATATGGCTAAAGGAAGCCAAAAAACCTTTGATATCTTTGGAAGGATATATTGATTCATATAGGTAATAAAAGCGAGCGAAAAAAGTGTGATTGAAAAACCAAGCATAGCTCCAAAGTATGCTCCTTGAGTCCATTCACGACCTAAAAGCACGTACCCTAAAGAAGAGAGTAACATCGCAAACACGATACCTATAAGTAAAATGTAAAGCCAGTCAAATGCTTTGATACGTAGGGCAATATTATACATCTAACAATCCTCTGAGGTTTTCCACCCCCAACATCACTCCGGGCCATCCTTGTGCAGCATAAACAGTGTCACCTACATGGTATAGACCTTCTATCGATGTGTCATTTGAAGGAAGTTTTGGCAGAAAGTTTTTCATAGTGATAGCATTTCCCCCAAGTTGTGAACGATTGATATAATGCTTGAAGCTTTTAGGTGTTGCTGCAAACTGATGTACTATTTCATCTTCATTTATATCAAGTATATCACAGATACTCTTTAGCATTTGAACTTGAAGTTCCTCTTTTTTATGTTTATAGTTTTCCTTGTCTTCCCAAAATCTGCTATCGGTATGAATGGATGCGGTAATACTATAATGGCCTTCTGGCGTAAATTGAGTATCTGCCACATCTGAAAAGGAAACGAAAACAGCATTTGAGATACTGTGACTATACTTTTCATCCTGTATCAGTTGATAATGGTGCTCATACTTTTTAGTACTTTTTATCGTCATATACAACATAAATGAACTTTGGTGATTGTTGAGTGGTTCATATTTTTTATAATAGTTTTTTATTTTACCATCATCGAAAAGCTCACCGCTCTCATAAACTGTACTGTTCAATATCACTTTTTTGGCTTTGATAAAATCATTTTTTGTATGAAGTGTAAAATGATCACCATGTCGTTCTATCTTTTTTATCTGTGCGTTTCGTCTTACATCTTTCATATTTGCTGTCATTTTATCAAAGAGTGCACCAAATCCACCAGGGACATAATGTGTTTCATTAAATGTGTATCCTAAAGAGAGTGCTGCGGTAAAAAAATTGATATCTTTGGACGGTGCCTGTGCGACGATGAGGATTTGTGCTTCCAAAAACTTTAGATACTCATCCGAAATGTCTCTATAAAAATTTTTGATAAAATCAAAAGCATTGATTCGTAAATAACGTTGAAACTTCACTAGTAGAGGCAGAAAACTTGTGAGTGAGACCAGTTTGTTCCATATTGATCTGTTACTATAATAGTGTCCATGTAAAGCATAGAACTCTTTCCCCAGTGTATAGATAAGTGTCCAGAATTCTCGGTTTTTTGGATGAGGATAGTTTTGTTCAAGTACCTCTAAAAAAGCCTCTAACTCAGTAAAACGGGGTGTTGTTTTTCCATTTTGTATAATGACGATAGCAGGATCAGTGACAAGGAGTTCAGGGGTAAACCCTATCTTGTCGAACATCGCTTTAACGATGTGTCCTTCTTCATAGCCTGCAAGTGTTGTGGCACCGGTATTGTAAGCATAACCTTTATGGGTAAATGTTGAACTACACCCTCCTAGATACGGTTCTTTTTCAAATAGAACGGTCTCAAAGCCTTTGGCATCAAGATAGGCAGCTATACTACTGCCACCGATACCTGAACCAACTACTGCATATTCGATCATTAGGAAACTTTCATACTCTCATATATATTAGTGATACATTTTACAAATAAAGGGTGGTCATTAGGTGCTTTTGCCACACGGTACTGATCAAAACCGATCTCTTCGGCGATCTCTCTGTACTCTACATCAAGTTCAAATTCTGTTTCAGAATTATCAATAGTAAATGCTATAGGATAAACTATAACCTTCTTTTTCTTTAGGCTTTTTAGTTTATCTTCGAGGTATGGTCGTATCCATTCCAAAGGGCCAAGACGTGACTGATAGGCCAGGTGGGTATTGTGAAAATTGATACCTGCGAGCATTAATGCTTTACGCGCATAATAGACATTATATTTAATGTGACGCTGATAGTTATCTCCTTTATCAATAATACTTTGCGGTAATCCATGTGCAGAAAATACCAATTCGAAATCTTCAGGGTTATCTGTGCCAAGTGTTTCTTTTATCCGTGCTACTGTTGCCGCAATATAATCTGGATGTTTATAATAGCTATCAAGTGTGATCACTTTTGCGTTGATACCCTCTTTTTTTATACTCTCCTCCAGATCTTCCATACTTGACAGTGTGGTTGTACTTGAATAATGCGGGTAGAGGGGAATCGCGTATATCTCATCTACATTTTTGAGTTGCTGTAGTGTATCACTTGAATAGGGAGGTGTATAACGCATAACCATATGTACTGTCGCATCAATACCTGTTTCAAGCTTCTCAATGAGCTTTTTAGTATACCCAACCAGAGGAGATCTACCTCCTAAAGCGGCATAGTTACTTTTTGCCTCTTCTTTTCTTCTCCAGGTAATAAGTTTTGCGATCAACATACGTATAGGTTTGGGTGCAGATATGATACGCTTATCATTAAACATATTGTTTAAAAAGACTTCTACCTCATTTAAGTTATTTGGACCACCCATATTCATTAGTACAATAGCTCGTTTCATAATTGCCTCACTTTTTTTATTTATTTTATAAAGTTATGGCCCTTATTCGTAGTGTAATTATGTCGATTGGTAAAAAATACTATGTCAGTAGATGATTGAGTGATGTTTCGATGTCTGTATAGTTAAAAACAAAACCTTTTTCCAGGAGTGCTGTAGGGTAGATCTCTTTGGAACCTGTCAGAACAGAACTTGCTTCTCCATACATTATTTGTAAGGCAAATTCAGGGATAGGAAGAATGGTAGGACGGTGCAGTACTTTTCCCAATGCTTTGGTAAAAACATAATTTGTAACAGGGGCAGGTGACACAGCATTAAAAATGCCTGTAAATCTCTTATCTATAATGAATTGATAAATACGTACAAGATCTTTGATATCTATCCAACTGGTCATCATTTTTCCATTTCCTATGATGCCTCCAACACCCAAACCAAACGGAGTGAGCATTTGTGCCAAAGCGCCACCCTCTTTTCCAAGTATTACACCAAATCGCAAGACAGTGGTGGGTTTGTTACACACAAGAGCTTCCTCCTCCCACTTATTTGCAAGATGACCTAAAAAATCATCAGCGACCTGAGTACAGTGCTCATCACATTTTTGATCATCAGGATAGATACCTATAGCAGATGTAGAAATAAAATGAGAAACATCACTTTGGTTAACGGCTTTAACTAAACGCTCAGTACTTTCTATGCGACTGTTGAGAAGTATTTTTTTATAGGGATCACTCCAACGCTTAATGATCGGTGCACCAGCGAGGTTAATGACAACATCCACATCATGGAGCTTAGTCAGTATAGCTTCTTCATCATCTTTTCTATTGATGATCACACACTTATCAAAATGTTTCTGTAAAGTCGTTCCAACAAAACCACTGGCTCCTGTGAGTGCTATTTTCATCTTTTTTTACCTCTTTTTATCATTATAATACATCTCTTATGTACTCTTTGTGCACCCCAACTACTTTCTAATAGGCTAGTGACCTTCCTCATCAGGATTGGCGTTGTAAATCGCTACAAAGTGCTCGAAGTTTTGTAAAAACAATTCTGTAAGTAAGGGGTCAAAGTGTAAACTTTTGTTGTCAATATAATATTGTTTTACTTCATTATGGTTCCATGACTCTTTGTATACACGTCTACTGATGAGAGCATCAAAAACATCTGCGATCGACACGATACGGGCACTGAGCGGTATCTCTTCACCTTTAAGTCCCATTGGATAGCCACTTCCATTATATTTTTCATGGTGTCCTCCTGCGATTTCTGCAGCTAGCTGAATAAGTGGTTTATCAGAGTTACCAAGAATAGATTGTCCTATGAGCGTGTGATTTTTCATTGTAAGATATTCGTCATCCGTAAGTTGTCCCGGTTTGTTAAGAATGGCATCACTGATCCCAACTTTCCCTATATCATGGAGTGGTGCTGCACTTTCAAGAAGATTGGCTGTTGTATCATCCAGTCCAAATAGCAGTGCAAGCTCTCTTGCATAGATCCCAACACGTCTGACATGGGCACCTGTCTCTTTAGAACGGTACTCGCCTAAAGTACCAAGTCTTTCAACAATTTCTGTCTGGGTTTCTTCAAGAGAAATGTTGAGTGTGCGTATCTCTTGTGTTGCCTCATCAATTTTATCTTCTAAGGAGTTTTGATACGTATGAATTTGATCTTCCAGATGTGCTTTGACAGTGGCATAGTAGTAGGCCACGTATGCTATAAAAATGCCTGCCCATAACAATGAAAAGAGTGCAAATGTTTCATAGGCAATGACCTCTGGGAATAAATAGCCTCCCAACACCATTAAAACAAGAAGCACTAAAAAGATCTTTAACCAGACATATAGTCTATCCGGTGCTGCGAGCATCATTCCAACGATAGGGAGTAAAAGTACCCAGAAAACATCAAAACTCTCTTGATTACCAATAAAAAAGAAAGTGAAAAAGAGACCTGTGAGTATGACCATTATTTTTTCGACAGCCTGATCATAATCATGTGATCTATAATAACATATAAGGTGCACGATGGTTGCTGTAAAAGTAAAAAGATAAAGAAGAGCAAATGAGTTGCGGCCATTAAAGTAATTGGCCACTAAGGAAAGAGGTTGAAATAAAAGCATTAAATAAGTGATACCGATCATCACTTTTTCTTTTGCGATTATTTCATCCTTCAATATCATGGATAGTCCTTAATAATGGTAATGACAAGTTCTCCGACCTCAAAACCGAATTTTTTCATTTTTGAATGGTTCAATATCACACCGTCCTCTTGAAGATGCAACCAGTCACGTACACTGATATCGATCGTTGAGTCATTGTAAGGTACTTTCATGACATAGTCTATCATAACAGTATTGCCTTTGGCAACCATATGGGCATCTCCTACAATGTCACCGGCTCTACCTATAAATGTTTTATCTCCTGTAGGAGTCAGTGTCCAGATACGGGTTTGCTTTTCTCCGTCATCGTAGACAAATTTTTCATCCAGTGTTCCTACACCATTCTTATCCCAGCTTCCAACAAGTTTACCTTTGAAACGTCTGATGATCTTTCCATCTCTGTCTTTTACCATACCATACGCTGTCATAGGTCCATTAAAATATTCCTGTGGGACGAATTCAGGAGTCGTACCATTAAAGTCCTCTATCTGTGGTGAACTACAGCCTGTGAGTATGCCGCATATACCCAAGGTCAAAATTGATTTGAGTTTCATGCTACCAGTCCTTTATTGAGATGTATGTTCTGATCTCGTGTAAATGCTACTTGTACAAGATTTATATTACGTGTGGTAAATGCGGCTTCACAGTAACTCAGGTACATTTTCCACATACGGATAAAGTAGCTATCAAATCCTAGATCTTGAACCTTGTCACGTTTTTCAAGGAAAGCCTCATGCCATAGACGAAGTGTTTTGGCATAATCCTCAGTAAACTCCTCCATATGTAAGAGATTTAAACGTGTATGTGTTGATGTCGTCTCAAGTATCTTCCCAACACTAGGAAGATGACCTCCAGGGAAAATGTATTTTTGGATAAAATCAGTTCCTTTGCTATATGCAGCATAACGCTGGTCAGGCATAGTAATGATCTGCATCACCATCACACCTGAAGGTTTCAACAGTGATTCACATTTTTTGAAGAAAACATCAAAATACTCTTTCCCTACAGCTTCAAACATTTCTACTGCGATGATCGCATCAAAAGTTCCTTCAAGATCTCTGTAGTCTTTAAGAAGTATCTCTATTTGTTTTTCCACCTCTTCTTCTTGAAAGCGTTTTTCACAGAGTGCTTTTTGCTCTTTACTTAGTGTTACAGTGGTAACATCACACTGTTTTTCTTTCGCAAGATGTATTGCCATAGCTCCCCATCCTGAACCTATTTCCAGAACTTTTGCTCCAGGCTTAAGACGTAGTTTATCCGCTAGGAGTTTGATCTTTCTCTGTTGTGCTGTATAGAGTGAATCTTCAGCATCTTCAAAGACTGCACTTGAATACATCATTGTATCATCAAGCATGAGTTCAAAAAAGTCATTTGAGAGATCATAATGCTCTGATATGTTCTTTTGTGACTGTGTCTTGGAATTCTTACGCATCCAGTGTTTGATCTTATTAAGCTGGGGAATAAGATTGATAAAACGATTTTGTGTTCTATCTTCACTTTTGGTTGCAAGTGTTTTTGAATTTATCAATGCCAGAGTGATCAAAGCGGTAAGATCTGATGTTTCAAAATCTCCATCCATATAGCTTTCAGCAAAACCAATATCACCATAGAGCGCCATACGTTTGAATATGTCGCTTTTATGTATTTTAAGATCTGCTTTAGGAGAATCTCCATTTCCATATGTTTTTTGACTACCGTCGTTAAAGGTCACGTGAAGTGTCCCCTGTTCAATACCGCTTAAATACTTGTCTCCAAGTTTATTCCATAATGCTTTCATTTCAATACCTCCTAATTTGGTCTGAAGGCGAGGGAGAATAAAAAGTTAATCCTTTTCGCCAGAGTTTAAAGCTTTGCCACAATGTTCTTGTGACAACCCAAAATGTTAAAAAAGAGTGACGTACAAATAGTTTTGCTACCGTTATACTCTCAAAAGGCCTCATTGTTCCACTAAAAGATGCAGTCAATTTCTTGGCTCCTTCTTCATGCAGGTCTACTTTAAGTGACATTTTTTCTCCATCGTATCTGAAGAAAAAATGATACTCTCCGACAGTTTCAAGAAAAGGAGAAACATACATATCTTTCATCACTTCACCTCTATAACTGTTTTTTCCATGTTCTGTAAGTTTGACCGGATAGACAACCCTGCCACCATTGTAGTTGTGCACTTCCGCAAACAGATATGTAGGACCATTTTTGTCAAAAAGTATCAGCGCACTGATAGGATTAAAAACAAAGTTGGCTATCCTTGGCAGCGTTACAAAATGCATCTTTTCAGCGGGAGATAATCCAAACTCTTGAAGCAGTGCTTCTACATTTTTCATAAAATCTTCACTTTTTCCAAAGTGGTCTCTACTCTTAAAAGAAAAAAGATTGAATCCTTCAAATGAAAAAAGTCTATTTTTTAGCGTATTTAGGATCGATAGATCTATATCTAAAAGATAAAAAGGATAAGTAAATTCATGTACCTTTGGTGTATAGCGTTTGTGATAGACGGTTCCTTCAAAAAAACTGTGACTCATAGCGCACATCCAAAGCTCTGGGCAATTGTATTGGCACTCCAGAGACCATCTTCATGAAAACCATAACGCCAGTATGCACCGGCAAAGTAGGTATGGTTTTCTCCGTTGATCTCTCCGCGTCTGCTCTGCATCATAATGGCTTTTCCATCAAATTGAGGATGTTCATAAGAGATCTTCTCTATCACATCTTCAAGTTGGGCAGTTTCATTAAGAGATACAAAATACTCTTTTTTACATTGTAGGTTTTGTAAAGTGTTTATCCAATAAGAGAGTGTGACGGCATTTTCTTTGCCTCCTGTTTTATAATTCCATGCGGCATAGATACGTTTATCGGGGTAGAGTGCATTTTTATCATTATGAAGCAGTGCTTCATTTTCCTTGTAAGCAAATGCAGAGAGTATCTCTGTCTCTTGTCCCGTTGCATCTTCCAGCATTTCTAACGCTTGTGGTGCATGCATCGCCATAATGACTTTATCATACTGACTCTGACTGCCATCTTCATGGATCAGGCTTACCCCATCTGCGTGACGTTTGATGCGAATAACATCAGAGTTTAATATAACCTTTCCAGATACCTTTGCTTCTATCTTTTCAACATAGTGTTTAGATCCTCCACTCACAGTCAACCATTGATGTTGTGTCTTGACACCAAGCAGTCCATGATTTTTAAAGAACTGTACGAAAGTTCTTGCAGGAAATTCATTCATCTTATCACTTGGTGTTGACCAAATGGCAGCTCCCATAGGCATAAGATAACGTTCTTTAAATACATCAGAGTATGAAGCCAGATATTCTCCAAGCCCCACATCCAAAGTAGAACTATTTGTATCTATATCTTCGTTAGCAGTTTTGTTAAAACGTATAATATCTTGTATCATTTTGTAATGAGAAGGGGAAAAGAGGTTTTTTTTCTGGAAGAAAAGACCACCTAATGACTGGCCGTTGTAGGCTGTATTGGATGCTTCATCCCAGAAACCAAAACTCATGTCACTGTTCTCTATTTTGACATCAAGCTGTTCAAAGAGTTTTGTTAAAAGCGGGTAGGTTTCATGGTTAAAAACCAAAAACCCTGTATCTACGCCAAAACGTTTTCCTTCTTCTTCAACCATCGTTGTACGAGCATGCCCACCAAGACGTCCTTCTTTTTCATAAAGGTCAACTTCATGTTTTTGACTCAGTAAATAAGCAGAACTAAGTCCGCTGATACCTGCTCCCAAGATAGCTATTTTCATTTGTAACGTCCTTTTTTGTCCTGAGGTGTGTATATCAGTCTCTCAAGATCCATGTTATTTTCAAGTTTGCTAAGGATCTCATCAAGTTTTCTTTTTTCTAATTTAGGTTTTCTGCTCATGACCCAAACTTGATCCATATCTTCATCTACGACAACTGCAGCTGTATAATCTTTTTCTAAGTGAATAACACGATACTCACGTGTGAAAATGTAAAAATAGGTCATATCTATTTTTGACATTGAATCTCCAGTTGTAGGTTCTGCTGTACCGCTGTATTCTATAAGATCTCCACCTATTACATTTTCGAAACATCGGTTGAAAACTTTGTAAGTGCTGTCTTTTTGCAGTTCGTATTCAACGGATGATGCAACACAATCTTTTTGATAACTGTTATACGTTCTAGCGACTTCATACCATAGACCACTAAATTTATCAACGTCTACATATGGTACAGAGGTAGGAGCTTTTGAAAATAACAATGTGGAAAGTATTAAAAAAAGAAACAGTTTCATTTTTAACTCCTTTAAGTTTATTATAATTGTAGTTTATGCTGTTTTTAGAACTTTTTGTATTGTTATTTTGTCTGTTCGTTAAAATCAGCACTATACATGGCATTTCAGCATACTTTTTTGTATATTTGTGATTTTTTCTTCAAAGTTTTGGAACTGAAACAGATATTTATATGTATATTTCAATGAACTGACAAATATTTACTTCTAAAAAAAATGAAAATACGTCATAGTGATATAATAACATAATTTTAAAGGTGCAAAATGATAAGAATATTTCTACTACTACTAATACTTAAAGGAACACTCATGGCAATAGAAGAACCAAAATACACCGTTATTCAAAAAAATGATACATTTGAGATCAGAGAATACGCTTCTTATGTTGTAGCACAGACTGAAGTGACAGGAACATTTGATGATATGGGAGGTAAAGCATTTAAAATACTTTTCAAATATATCTCAGGGGAAAACCAAAAACAAAGTAAGATCTCGATGACTGCGCCTGTGATCCAAGAGAGCTCCCCACAAGAGGGACAAAAGATACAAATGACAGCACCCGTCATACAGGAGGTGAACACAAATAATCCTAAAACTGCTACCTTTAGCTTTGTTATGCCCCAAAACTTTACATTAGATACGCTTCCAATCCCACTTGACAGTCGCGTGAAACTCAAAGAAATACCAGCTAAAAGGGTAGCTGTATTAGAATACTCGGGAGGGTGGGGGGAAGAAAAGTATAATAAAAATGAAGTCATACTTCTTAAAGCACTCAATGATGCAGACATAAAAACTTTTGGTAAAACGAGTTTTGCACGTTATAACTCTCCATTTGCATTATGGTTCATGCGTAGAAATGAGATCATGATAGAAGTAAGAAAATAAAAATTTAATATTTTATACTTTCATAGCGTTAGAGCCAACGTCGGGTATGTTGTTTGTAATGCATATATTTGACGCTAAATGTACTTTCCAAGATCTTCTCCTCATCAGGAATAACCAGATAGTTAAGCAGGGTCCATAAAATAAGAGCACCCACAAGAACCCAGACTGTATCAAATACAAACCCTAAACCAAACTGAGATAATACCAATGCAAGATAGACAGGGTTTCTACTCAATGAAAAGACTCCTTTGTATATAAGTACTTTTGGTATTGAGAAAGGGGCATGCGGTGTGAGAGATTTTTTAAATTCTCTGTAGGAAAGCATATTGAGTATAAGACTTGTCAAAAGAATGACAACACCTATAAGACGTAATACTTCTTGATCTACAAAAAGACTCAAATGCCAGGGGTATATCCATGAAAAGAAAATGCCTGCTGTAAAAGTGATGAGAAATAGAGCTGAAGGGCTCAGTTGTTTAAAATGTTTCATTATATTTTCTCATGATCCATAATGCGATCATTTTAAAAAGCACTGGTGCACCGCCATAAAGTAATGCAAGTGTACTTAGTCCCAATGGGCTAGGTGCTTCAGGTTCAAACCCTACTGCACCCAGTATGACAAAGCCTAGCCCAACAGCAAGTGCGAGTGCAAACTTGGTCAACATCGCCCAAATACCAAACAGTATACCGGCATAAGAGGCTTTTTGACTTTGTATCTTTTGTACCACATCTGCTTGTATAGAAGCTGGCAACGCCATATCTGCACCTAGAGAGAGCCCCGAAATAAAAGTGATAAGTGCAAATAACGCAAGATCTCCACTGCCAAGAAATGGTACATAAGCAAAAGCAGCCGAAGCAAGTCCCATAGAAGCCATCCAACTTTTTCGTTTACCTACCTTTTTTGCCAACATCGTCCAAAAAGGAAGTCCTACTATGCCTGAAAAAAAGTATAGTAAAAGCAATGGACCTGTTTTTGATTCTTCTTCTAAGACAAGCTGTACATAAAACAAAAAGAGTGTTGCAGGAAGTGCATTGGCAAGAGAATTAAGTATAAAAGCGGATTGTAAGCGGCCGAGTGAAGGTATTTTTTGCCATAGTGATCTTAATGCTTTAAATGTAACATGCTTCGTAGATTTAACAACACCATCTGAAGTTCCTATAAGTGTGATAGGAAGCATGATAAATAAAATGATCACAAATGAAATGTATAAGATACCTAGACTTTTATCTGCATCTTCAGATACATTGTAAAGATAAGGTATAAGAATTGCTGCCAGAGCCCCAAGTATAGTAAAAATCTCTCTTGCCGCACTCAGTCGTGTTTTTTCATGGTAGTCGTAAGTGATCTCTGCACTCCAGGCAAGATAAGGGATGGAGACAATGCTCCATCCAAGATATACCAGCATAGAAAAAATAAAAAGCCAAAGACCTGAGTATTCAGCGGGGGGATGAATGAGGGCATAAAAACTTCCGATAAGTATGATCGAACCAAAGAAAATAAAAGGTTTTCTCTTACCGTACTTACTTTGAAAACGGTCGCTGTATATCCCTACCAAAGGATCAGTAACGACATCAGTAAGTCTTGACATAAAAAGTATGAGTCCAACCAATGTAACACTTAATCCTACACTCTGAGCATAAAAGGTTGGAAGGTAAATATAAAGTGGAAGTCCAAGCATAGCTAGAGGAATAGCCATGGAAGCGTAGGAGAACAGTGTCGCTGTCTTGAGTCTATTTTGGTTAATTTAAATACTTGGTTCCACTTGTGCAGTTTCTAATTTTTTAGATCTCCTAGTATGTTTTTGCACTTAAATTATATTTTTTAATGCAAGTAATAAAGATTTTGCATCTGTATAATTCACTTTTTCGAGCTCTTTCCCATGACCTTTGTTAAATGCTTCATATAATATATCTGCAACCTCTTGGTTGTCATAAAAACCAATACCCCAACCGGTACAGTCACGGGTAGGCATTAGCTCTTCACCGACCAATTTGATATTAGAATGGCGTGGATCCTTTGAAATACGTGCGTATAGTTTATCAATCGTTGCAATGGGCCCCTGAATGATCTGCATAAAGTATCCGTTGTCATAGAGTAACATTCCTGAGATATAACTGTTATGGTTGTATTTCCAGGAATGTGTTAGGATCTTCAGTATCTCGTTATAATCAACATTTTTTTTTGCTTTACTTACATAAATTAGTGATTTAAAAAAATTAGTTTCTACTTCTTCATTCATGTGATATCCTTTTTATTGGTATGGTTTTCACCTTATATGTAAGTTTATGATATTTATATCTATTTTTGTACTCTTTTATTGTCGATTGATAAACTGAATCCATTGTCTGATTTTTTCATTGGATACCTTTCTTACATTTAGCAACCCACGAAAAGTGTTTTTGGAGTGTCTGATCGACACAAAGCTTTTCTAATGTATTAAAATGTTCAGCCAGCGTGTGTTCATCATAAAAGTCATGTATACCGTCATGACATTTTCTACAGATATAAATGACACTGTTTAATTCAGTAAGTTCTTGGGTTTTCTTTTTTTTCTTATGTCTCTTTTTAGGAATAAGATGGTGTTTGGTCAGTGCTGTGTGACGATGGCATGTAACACAAACTCCAAAGGTCTTTGAGTTTTGCATAACTTTAACTACTTTGGATCTTTCGTTTAATGAAACGAAGTGCAGAGCCTATAAGAGGTAATTTTTCATATATATGCTCTGCTGCATCCCAATAGTCCGTATGCGAGGTTATCTTATCATCTGCATTTATCTCCAGACGACTGACACCTTCAAAATATCTTTCTGTCTCTTCACCTTTGAAATGAAAGATGAAGTCCCATTTAACATAGGCTATATTATCATTTTGAATATACTCAGTAATGTGAAATCTAGGTTTATCAAGATTTTCATACATGTGAGAAAAGATATTATACACGGCATCAATACCTTCTACTTTATTAAAAGGGTCTTGAAATACAACTGCATCGTCATATATGGCTTTGAATGATGCAACAGTACTATGTTTCGTCATTGACTCGAAAAATTGGCTTATTTTTTGTTTTGTCATAATGATATTATTTCGATAACATTTTTTTGGTCATAGCCAAAGATAACTTGTACGGAAGTAATCGCAGTGTCTGTAAAAAGGTAGAGAGCTTAAACGGAAAATGTATCTCAAAATGATATCGTTTTTGTATCTCTTCTGTTATTTTGTGTGCCGCTTCCTCGGGACTCATTAATTCTGGCATATCAAAAGAATTTTTTTGTGTAAGTCTTGTTTTTACAAAGCCATGATTAATGACTTGAAGCTCTACACCTTTTGTCATGAGTTCAGGTTGTAGGGATTCAGCTAAATTTACCAGTGCTGCTTTGGGTGCACTGTATCCACCCCCAAGAGGTAGCCCAAAGTAACTTGATAGGCTTGCATTCCAAATCCATCGTCCGTATTTTTGTTCTTTAAAGTACGGTATGATTTTACTCATGACCTTTACTGCTCCCATATAATTTACCTGCATCATAGCCTCAAAATGTGAGACATCCCACTCTTCTTCTGACATAACTTCATATACTGCAGCATTGTAGAACCAGATATCAAGACCATCGAACCTGTTCCATGCCTGATGTACTGCCTTGGATACTGAATCAATGGATGTTACATCAACATCTACTATCTGCAGATGTTCTTCATAAATATGTTTCAGTGCCAAAAGTTCTTTTGCGTTACTAGCCTGTCTCGCACTTGCAACGACATAGTTTCCTTCTATAAGCCATTTTTTTACGAGTTCAAGCCCTATACCGCTGCTCGAACCCACTATCCATATACGTTGTTGCATTTTGAATCCTTTCTAAATATTTTGTTGAAGAGAGTTTCTCTACATTTCTATTAGCCATACTTGCTGGGTAACCTCTATCTGTACATATTTTTTTAGCATGTATTTTAAGTCTTGGTTCATCAATAAGGTCTGTATGCATCCACATATGATGATCAGAAGCATCAGGTTCAAGATGGCCTAGTGCCACCAGGTCAGTAACAATGGCTTTTACCATGTCGATACTTGAAGAGACTTTTACTATCTCACAACGGGCATAATCAGATAGTGGAAAAGAAACTTCTGCTACGCGCAGAGTAGGGTCATCTCCCGGGATCTGTTGTGCCCCAAAAAGGGGTTTTGATCCAACATTTGCATGACTAAATGAAGGAATAAACCTCTCCACATGTCTAATGGCATTGTGTGTACGCTCATTGATCTCTTCTTGATCCCATCCTTGGTCAATTTTTTGTATAAACTTATTATCTAATACCGGCTGAGAGCTAATCGAAGTACTGTTTGCCAAACCATCTTTATCCAGGGTGATATCATTCGTCATACCATGGAGTTGAAAATATCCCCCTGGGTAAGGAGTGAACTGTGCCATTCCTTGTGGTGTTCCACGTTCACCATGAAAAATGATCTCTGGAAACATAATGTCACTTTTTTTATCCCATTTACTGATGTAAGATGCTTTGAATTCAACCATTCTCTCAGTCTGAATTCCCAACATGTCATCTATATCACCTGTTCTAAAGCCAGCAGCATTGATGAGGTAATCAAAATGCTCTTCATGACTTTGATTATTGTGATCTTGATAGCTTACTTTCCAATGCCCATTTTCTTTTTCAATGTCATTTACAGTACTTTGTGTTTTAATATTCACATGAGGCATATTTTGAAATGCCAATTTAGATCCTGCTGCCAAACGAAACATGTTTAATCCATATTCTTGAACAAGTATCAAGGGGAACTGCACTATATCAAACGCTATATTTTTTGCTACTGGTATCATCCATTCATCGGCTGTTTTTGGAGCATCTACTATGGGTCTTGTTTTAAGTATTTCCATTTTTTCACGACTAAAAAGTGTATAGTAGTTTTCACTTTCTCCCAAGACCTTGTTTCTGTTATCAGATAATAGTAGTTTTTCGTACTCAGTTTTAAGTAGTTCCAATCTTGGTAAAAGTTGTTCAACCGTTCCCTTGTCATCTATAGGCAATGCGATCACTGTAGGGCGATAATCAACAACATAAGGGTAAAACTTTACAAAATCAATGGATTGCTTCAGTAAAGTTACACACTGCTCATCTGATATCTCGCGATAGAGGTTCCCCCCTGCATGTAGATGGCACCATGGAGGTCCATCTACCAAACTGGATCTTTTTTCATATATTGTAACATTTAGACCTAGTTGAGCTAAGTATAAGGCTGATGTAACACCTGCCACACCAGAGCCTACGATAGCTATCTTAGTTTTTTTATGCATCTATTTCTCCTTGGGTCATCAAATTTCATCTATATGAGATGTTTTCTAATATTCACATTTTATACGCAATTTAGATATTTTGGTATGAAGTTTTTGTTCGTTGATAGATTATGAAGAGATAAAAGAGATATTACAAGTATAAAAAAAGCACAACTACTACAGAATCTCAAAAATATTTATTATAGGTTCTAGTAAAAGATATTTATATTTTGTAATCAATTTATTTTTTCTACGCTATACTCATAGTATGATAAAAACAATAATCTTAAGTATTTGTCTGATGGGAGCTGTACTGTTTGCTAATAAGCAAAAAGAACATAAAAATCTCCCTTATGATGTATCGGTTCCATTGTTACAAAGCATAGATAATGATGCTCTTATACTTGGCAGTGGAAAAAAACTGTTATATGTGTTTATCGATCCTCTTTGTGAATACTCACGTAAATTCATTACAATGGTTTCTAAAAATCCTAAGATGCTTTCCAAATATCAGTATCACCTCTTCTTGTATAGTATCCCACGTATGAAATCAACGGAAGTTGTATCTGCTGTATATATGTCAGCAAATCCTATGGAAACACTTTTACAGATCATGGTGGAAGAGAAAGTACGGTATGAGAAAGTCAATGAAATGACCAAAGCAAGGGTCGATCGCATTGCAATAGTTGCAGAAGAGATAGATGTATATAAACGCCCTTATATCTTTATCATGAAATGACAGGTAAAAAGGAAATTTAAACAATGTATTATATCACACCTGAAATGAACCGATATCTTAATACCATACTCAAGTATCGTCTGCCTATCATTGCATTTTATTTGTTATTTGTTGTCTTTATGAGCACGCTTTTTACACCAAAATTTCTCTCTTCAGATGCACTTTTTTGGCTTAAAAATTCGCAACAATTAGAACAGACACAGGCAAAAAAGTTTACGACACATCATCTTTCAAAGTTGGTAGTACATGTTAAGACTTTTGATGAAAACACACACAAATCACTTAAAACACTCCACGAAGAACTTGTAAAACTTGATGGAGTACAGAAAGTTTACTCATTATTTAGTAACGATTTTGTTGAGGCAAAAAAAAGTGGTGAAGAATCAGAGATGCTGACCGTTATCAATGCGGGAGATGTAGACACCTTTGCACTACGTAAACTTGTTAAAGAGTTACATAATGATTATGGTAATGTGGTTGAGGATGATTTTAAAACATTCTATTATTTTATCTCTTCTGAGAAAAAATTTACTGATATCAATACACTTAACATACCAGGTAGCTACGAGTATTCAACAGATAAGGGTGAAATTGACTGGTATTTGCTAAGTAGTTATATCTTGGCAGTTTTACTCATGACAGTTTTAATATTTCGATTGTTGTTTAAAAGTCATGTGGCGTTTATCAGTGCTGCATTACACATAGCTTTTAGTACAATATTGACATTTACATTCATCGTCATGTTAACGGGCATTGAGACAATTCATATCAGTATGCTTTTCATTGCCATTAGTATCTCTCTTGTGGAGTTTTTGTACTTTTATTACCGTTGGCATGTATCTCAATATAAAAATAACAGACAAAATGCACTTTTAAAGATGTTAAATAGAAGTATGCCTCCGGCAATGTGGACATCAGTTATTACAGTATTTGGTCTTGGTAGCTTGGTTTTTTTAGATTCTGATATTATTAAGTTACTTAGCCTTAGTGTTATACTTTCCTCAGTGATCGGTTTTATTTTAAACCTAACTTTTTTACCGGTATTTTTAATCTATTTTAAAATTGAACATGCCCGTGTGCCTTATGTAAAGTTAGGGTACATGCTTACTCTTAGAGAAATTCACTATAACAAAAAGTTTCTTTTTGGATTTTTGGGATTGACGTATGCGTTGCTTGTAACAGTATCTTATATGATCTATGGAGAAAGCAATAGCTTTTTTAAACTCAATGTTAAAAATGAACAAATAGAACTTAAAATTCCATACAATCAAATAGACCTTCCTTTTGTCCAATCTATAGAAGCATTTACTGAAGCTTTAACGGAACGCTTTGAAGATGATATAGATGATGTTGTTTCTATATCGACTATTATTAATAATCTCAATACTTCAAATACACAAACGGATGCACTAGATGAAGATGCCTTAGAGCAAGCACTCTTTTATATGGATCTCTATGGTTTGAGTGACAAATATTTTGATGAAAGTGCTACTAATGTTGTGATTAACCTTTCCGACATCAATAAAGTCGAACTTATCGAGTGGCTGCTGCAATATAAAGGCATTGAACTCTATTTTATTGATAATGCCACACTCATTGGAAGTGCAAAATACAACCAGGCAGTTTTACTTACAAGCTCACTGTTTTTTGCCTTGATGATTATTGGACTCATTACAGGTCGTATCTTCCGTTCTAAAGCAATGGTATTTGTCGGGTTTACCATCAATGCCATTCCTATTGTATGGTTTGGGATCATTGTAACACTTTTATCTATTCCTCTTAGTCTGGAGATGCTCATTGCTATGACTATATCACTTGGACTTGCCTCTGATGCAACCATTCATTTTGCATTTAAATATTTTAGTTTTCGATATTTTGGTCGTAGTCGCAAACATGCACTTGAAAAGATGTATTTTTATTCAGGTATTCCCGTGATTATTGGTTCAATCATACTCATAACAGTATTTTCTATGCTGTATTTTTCAGAGGTACACTCTTTAGAACTTATAGGGCTCTACAGTGCCAGTATGATTTCATTATCATTATTGACAGACTTGTTTATTTTACCTGTAATGCTGCTATTTATAGACAACTTTCG
>CBFHPE010000015.1:0-25918 GCA_965657515.1 Sulfurovum sp. | reverse complement strand
CATTTACCCATCCATCTTACTGATTGAAATCCACATGCCTGACATTCAAATAGGGTTTTTTTCTTTGCCATATTCCATACCTTTTATTTGTATAATCGCAGTATAGTATCTCTTTTTCAAAAAGGCTAAAAATATGTCATATTGACATATTTTTAGCCTTTGCGATGTAGCATTTACTTCTTTTGGTTATAATTTGCTCTCATAAAAGGATAGGTATTGACACTTAACACAATTAAACAAGCTATATATGCGTTGTATCTTACAAACAGTTTCGGATACAGATTAAAAAAGACCAATGATCCTATGGAAAAAAAGAGATTGCGCTTAGCTTATTCAGAAGCACAACTTAAGACATTAAAGGTCACTATAGAGATCGAAAACAAAGAAAAATTGCCTCAGGAAGGGCAGTATCTTGTAGTGATCAATCATAGAGGTATCATTGATCCTCCTATTGTAGAAATAGCATTGAAAAATACAGAAATATTTGGACCTTGGATCTCAAAAAAAGAGCTTTATAATTCATTTTTCTTTGGACTTTTTGTACGAAATGCAGGGTCGATACTCTTAGATAGAGAAAAGAGCCAAATGTCAGGTTTCTTTGCTGAAACTAAAGAGGCGGTCAAGAGAGGAGAGTCTATTTTTATTTTCCCTGAAGGAACACGGAACAAAACAGATAAGCAGTTAACAACATTCAAAGAGGGCTCACGTATCATAGCTTTGAAGAATAGGTTACCGATCTTACCGCTTTATATTAGATCAAATGCAGATGAAGTACTTGGTAATGCATTGGCAGATGGCCAATTAGAGCAAGAAGTAACGGTAGTAGTAGGAGATCTTATAGATTATAAAGACAAGACGAATCTTGAAGAAAATTATAGAAAAACGTTTTCTTTAGAAGAATAGCAGTATATTCTCAGCGCATTAATATTGTAAAAAGGAGTGCTCTTTTTCTTTAAGTAACAAGACAATATCTTGAATATATTTTGAGTTGTTTGTACCGTTTATAATGACTTGGGATGTATGTTTTGTAAGGGGTGAAACGGCAATTGATATGCTTTCATCTTCTATCTTTATATCAATACTTCCTTTTTCACTATCTTGTGTGGTAAGTGAACGTGAGAACTGGTTTTTAAGCGCTGTCAGTATGATCTCGAATGTAAGTTCTTTGTTCATTAAAAGCATAAGATTTTGATCCATCCCTTTTGCAATACTAGAATTGCTTTTTTGTACATGGTTAGTAATATTTTGATTTGGGGATACTTCTGTTTGAATCAACTCTTCATTTTTTTTACTATTATTATCTTTACTCTCTTTTTCTTTTGGTGCTTTTTTAAATGTATTTTCCATGTTGATCTTGCCCCCTCTCAATACGAGAAGAGCAATGCTTAAGATAATAGTGACTGCGATACCGGAGAAAAGTCCATAGAGTACACCTAAGCTCATTGCTTGAGAAAAAGAGTATTCGACTGTAAAATACAGAGTAAGAAGTGCTGCTATAACAATAGTCACCGGAATAAAAAGAGTGAAAAAAAGACGCATGAATGCACGCATTAAAATCCTTTTCTAAATGAAAATCTCGTCTAAAATAGTATTAATATACTCATTTGCTTTAAATTGGATAAGGTCTTGGGGCTGTTCTCCTGTACCGATGTAAAAAATAGGCATTTTTAACTCATCTGCGATACTGAAAATAGATCCACCTTTAGCTGTACCATCAAGCTTAGTGATAATTATACCATCAATTCCAATCATTTCGTTAAAGGATTTTGCCTGGTTGATAGATGAAGAACCTTGAGTCCCATCTAAAATAAGCATTTTCCTATGTGGAGCACCTTCTTGTGCTTTTGAGGCAATACGGATCATTTTTTTAAGTTCTTCACTCAGGTTGGCTTGAGTATGCAGTCTTCCTGCTGTGTCTATAATAATGTTGTCAAAGTCTTTTGCTTTGGCAGACTCTATCGCATCAAATACAACTGCTGAAGGATCATGTCCCTGTTGTGTAGCAATAATGGGGATGTCCAGTTTTGTTGCCCATCTGCTTAGTTGTTCTATAGCAGCAGCACGAAATGTATCTCCTGCACCAAGCATGACTTTTTTACCTTGTTGTTGATAACGGTAAGCCAGTTTTGAGATCGTGGTTGTTTTACCAGCCCCATTGACACCGATGATCATCTCAACAAAAGGTTTCACATCACTCTCTTTAAAGTCAACATCATACTGAAAGATGGAGACAAGAGAGTTAAATGCCTGAATACGTGTGATGTTGCTGGGGAGTGTTTCAAGAAGTTTTTCAACAAGTTCATAATTAACATCAGCTTCAAGTAAAATATCTTCAAATTCATCTTTAGGGATATTTTTGCGTTTTTTAGGTGCCACATCTTTGATGGCATCATTGGTTTTTCCTAAAACTTTTTTAAATAAATTTAACATAGTGAGTTACCTTTGATCTGAATTCTTTTATAATTGTTTTTTTGCTTGTTGGATATCATGTTTTACCATTTCTACAGGGACTGAACCTTCATAGTGTGTATAGTATACTCCATTTATATATATGACGATAAGAGGGATGGGAAATGTGCCTTGAATGTTAAGTTTTTGGGCGATATAAGTTCCAAGATCATCATCATTTTTATTTTGTAAGATCTTATAGTTTATGTGATGGTCTTTTATAAATGTACTTAGTGCAGAACTATCGATAGTATCACGCGTGAGTACTCCGGCAATAAAAAGATCTTTTTGGTATTCCTCTTGCAGATCATTCAAATATCCTATCTCGCCGACGCAGGGAGAACACCAGGTAGCAAAGAACTGTAAAAGTACTATGGACTTGGTATTATTTTGAAGATCCAAACCTTTGTCTATGATCTTTGCTGTATATGACTCTTTTTGCATGTCAATAAGTTGAAATGTATCTTTGACTTTTTCTTCAGGTGTCTCAACTGTAACAGTAGTTGTGCTCTCTACTTCTTGTTTTTCTGCAATTTTCTCTTCTTGCTTCTCTTCCATTACAACTGAAGTTGTATTCTCAACAGGGATGAGATCCTGGTCAGGCTTTTTATCTTCACAGCCGGTAAAAGTAAGGAATAATAGAGTCAATAGAAGAGCAGATACTTGATGCACATAGTTCCTTTTTAGGTATAATAATTATGGCGATTATAGCTAAAGAGGATTAAAAGACGAAATGATAAAAGATCAGAGAAAAAAACTGTTTCGAGAAAAGTGTTTAAAACAAATGAAGAAAACATCTTTATCGAACTGTTATAGTAAAGATAAAAAGATTGTTCAGACACTGTATAAAATTATAGAACATTCTAACGCTCATAATATCATGCTCTTTATTCCTATGGATACAGAAGTTGATCTTTATCCATTGATGCGCCATTTGCGTAGAGAACGAAAGATGCTTTATGTGCCTTTTATGGAAGGTAAAAGTTTTAGGTTGGTAAAATATAGATTGCCACTGAAGAAAAAGCAATTTGGTATCAAAGAACCTAATGATTCAAAACAGTATAGAGTAAAAGATATAGATATAGCCATTGTGCCTGTTGTGGGAGTAGACAGTACCCACAGACGTGTAGGATTTGGTAAAGGTATGTACGATAGGTTCTTTGAAAAATATGATAAAACTATAAAACAAACAATTTTTGTAACGCGTGAACTGTGTTACAGCAAAGAGGTCGTAACAGACCATTATGATGTGAGTGCAGACATGATCGTTACATCCTAGAAGGATAAATAATGTTAGAGATCATTGTACCCGGAGTAGCAGGGGTAGCTACTGGCGCAGGTATATGTTACTTGTGGACAAAAAATACAGCAAAAAACAGATTTGCGCATATAGAACTTGAAGTAAAAGCCAAAGCCAAAGCAATAGAAAATGAGGCAGAGCTTCTTTTAAAATCAGCCAATGTCAAGATAAAAGAAAATGAGATAGCACAAGAACAGGCATTTCAAAAACGGGTGGCAAAGGTGGATGAGCGTAACCGTGAGCTTATTTTGCAGACGAAAGAACTTAGTGCTAAAGAAGATGCATTAGTACTTTTAGAAAAAAGTGTACTTGAGAAAGAAGAACATTTATTAGAACTGGAAGAAAAAAAGAAAAATGCGATATCGGATGCAGTAGAGAAGATGCAGAATGCTGCATCTCTTACCAAAGAAGAAGCTAAAGCATACATTTTAGAAAAAGTTGAAGAGCAGAGCCGTGCTGAAGTAGCAGGTATTGTCAGAAAGTATGAGCAAGAAGCTAAAAATGAAGGTGAAAAAAATGCCAACTATATTTTGGCTCAGGCAACCACACGTTATGCAGGTGATTTTGCAGGGGAGAGACTTATCAACCTTGTAAATCTTCCAAGTGATGAACATAAGGGAAGGATCATAGGAAAAGAGGGTAGAAACATTAAAACCCTTGAGCTTTTACTTGGGGTTGATATCGTCGTAGATGAAACTCCAGGAGTCATACTGGTCTCTTCCTTTAATCTCTATAGAAGAGCGATCGCAACACGTGTGATAGAGATACTTGTAGAAGATGGGCGTATACATCCAGGGCGCATTGAAGAAGTGCATGAGAAAGTAGAAAAAGAATTTGAACAAAAAACTTATGAAGAGGGTGAAAATATACTCATCGACCTTGGTCTTTTCCCAATGCATGAAGAGCTTGTACGACTTTTAGGACGTATGAAGTACAGAGCAAGTTACGGACAAAATGCTTTGGCACATACTTTGGAAGTTGCAAAATTAGCCAAAGTGATGGCAGCAGAGATGGGTGGTGATGAAAAACTTGCACTGCGTGCCGGTCTACTGCATGACATAGGAAAAGCATTGACCCAGGATCTTGGTGGTTCACACGTAGATATAGGGGCAGATCTTTGTCGTAGACATGGTGAGCACCCTACAGTTATCAATGCGATCTATGCACATCATGGGCATGAAGAACCTGATTCTGTCGAGAGTGCAGCGGTATGTGCTGCAGATAAACTCTCTGCAGCAAGACCAGGTGCAAGACGTGAAGTACTGGAGAGTTTTACTAAACGGGTCAAAGAGGTAGAAGATATTGCATTAGCGAAAGAATATGTAAATAAAGTCTATGCCATTAATGCAGGACGAGAGATACGTGTTTTTGTCAATGCTCAGAAGATGTCAGACAATGAAGCAGTACTCCTGAGTAAAGAGATAGCCAAAGAGATAGAAGAGAAAGTACAATATCCAGGTGAGATAAAAGTGAACGTTATCAGAGAGACCAGAGCAACAAGTTATGCAAAATAAACGTATAAATTGCTATAATAAGGGAATTATTAAAAAGGATATGAATTGGATAGATGTGAAGAGATAATTGCCAATGTAAAGATGGAAGAGTGTTATGCTGGCTTGAGTTTATCATTTGATGGTACTGATACACTAAGAACAGAGATCAGTGAAGCTATAGATAAAGTGAAGAAAGAGACTAAAATGTCTCCGGCGATATTTGACAATTCTCAAACTGTTAAAGAAGCAAAACCGGCAATTTACATAGAGTTCAGTGATGAAGTACAAAGAGATAGTGGAGACTTCTTTGAGTTAGTACTTAAAGAACTTAGAATTGACAGATGTGCGCATGATGTGATAGAAGAAAAAGGAAAAAAATGTTAAAAAAATTATTGGTAGGATTACTCTTTATAGGATCAATATTACATGCAGCAGATAAAGCACCAGTCGTGGTACTTGAAACTAATGTTGGAAAAATTGAGTTAAAACTTTACCCTAAAGTAGCACCACTAGCAGTTGAAAACTTTACAACACATGTAAAAAACGGATACTATAATGGGCTAATCTTTCATAGGATCATCAAAGGATTTATGATCCAAGGTGGAGATCCTACTGGTACAGGAAGAGGTGGGGAGTCTATCTGGAAGAAAGATTTTAAAGATGAATTTGCACCTAATCTAACATTTGATAAACCTATGTTGCTTGCTATGGCAAACAGAGGGCCTACAACAAATGGAAGTCAGTTCTTCATTACACTTGAACCAACGCCATGGTTAAATGGTAAACATACGATCTTTGGTGAAGTGATCTCTGGTCAAAAAACTGTACGTAAGATGGAAAATGTTTCTGTTTCAAGAGGTTCAAACAAACCACTATTTGATCAAGTGATAAAAAGAGCTTACCTTAAATAGGACGCTTTTTGAACAAAGTCCAAAAAACTACGTTGACACTGTGTCAACTTCAGCAGTTGGCTCATGCGGCTAGCCGCATAGAAAGTTAATAAATGAATCTAGATACTTTAAGAGAAGAGCGTAAGAAATGGCTTACGTGGAAAAATATAGCGCCTTACCAAGAGGCGATAAAAGCATTACCTGAGTTTACTACTGTAGAGGTAGCTTTGGGTGACAGGGTCAGTGTAGATATTGAAGATCTTTCTAGAGAACTAGAAGAACAGATAAAGAAAACTGCATTGCTTATGAAGCCTTGGAGAAAAGGGCCATTTGAGATCAATGACCTTTTTATAGACTCTGAGTGGCAAAGTCAGATCAAATATAATCTTCTTGAACCGCATTTTGATCTAAAAGACAAGATAGTAGGTGACATAGGGTGTAATAATGGTTACTACCTTTTTCGTATGCTTTCACACAAACCTAAAAAGCTTATAGGCTTTGACCCTTCTGCTATTTACTACTCACAATTTCAATTTTTAGATCATTTTATAAAGTCTGACATTGTTTATGAACTTTTAGGTGTAGAACATGTGGAGTTTTATGAACATAAATTTGACACTCTTTTTTGTTTAGGTGTGTTGTATCATAGATCAGACCCAGTTGCGATGTTAAAGTCTTTGTTCAAAGGACTCAATAAAGGTGGGGAACTTATCTTGGATACATTTATGATAGACGGTGAAGAAGAAATGTGTCTTACACCTAAAGATAGATATTCCAAAATACCAAATATCTATTTTGTGCCTACGGTCAATGCTTTGAAGAACTGGTGTCTTAGAGCAGGTTTTGAAAGTGTTGAAGTGCTCGAAACAATGGTTACTGAATCTAATGAACAAAGAAAAACAGAGTGGATAGATACCCAAAGTCTCGAAGATTTCCTTGATCCTAATGACCCAACTAAGACTGTTGAAGGTTATCCTGCACCTAAAAGGGTATACATTAAAGCGATGAAAGCACGCTAAAATCATAAATGATTCTAATCTACTTTTATTTTTAAATAAGCTTGTTTTTGCTATAAATACGGTAATAAATTCAAAAAGCAGAAAAACTTTAAGGTTTTGTTGCTTTTTGAGTATGGAATAGGAAAAGAATGAGAATATTAACGGTGGGTTTCAATGACGAATATGTCAAGGAACTTGAAAAAGAATTAGACGAGTATTTTATTTGTATTGTTGACAATGCAAAAGACATGTATGACGCAACAAACTTTACAGACTTCAGACACTATGAATTAGTTATTATAGTAGATGAGGGTGTGAGATTTTCATTAGAGCGTTATGTAAATGAAGTGAAAAAGAAAAAGAGTGAAACAAAGATCATTATCTTAACAGAGAATATCAAGCAACAATCCGCTTTCTTTGATCTTGGTGTGGATGATGTGATCTATCACCACTGTGAGCATCCAGACCTTATAGCTGCGCGTGTACTTTCAAACATGAGACATCTTTTTGGAACACAAGTGAATATTGATAAATTGGTTATCGATATTGCAAATAAGAAGATCGAGTATGATGAGAAGATCGTATCTCTTAATGGTAAAACATTTGATATTTTGGCGTATCTTGCACTTCGTAAGCAAAGAGTATTCTCTAAAGATGAGATCATTAATGCGCTTTGGGAAGAACCTGAGTATGTGAGTGATAATACGGTTGAGGTGGCTATTAACCAAATTCGTAAGCGTTTGAAGAGTATACTTGGGTTTCAGGTGATTCATACTGTTCGTAGACGTGGATATAAATTTTCATACTAAGATATTAAATATTTTTTCTTTTGTTATTCTCGGGTTTGACCCGGGGATATAAAACCTCATATTCCTTATTTCAACTTTTTTATTCTTCAAAATTCCCCTTTATTTTAACTGTGGTGTTGTTTCTCTCATACTTTTTTAGAAAAAGTATGCAAAAAGCGTCGTGCTTCTCGAATCGCTTCGCTTTCAAGGGCGTTCGCCACGACAGGGCACACTTCATGTGATTAATGGGACAGTATAGACTTTTTTTGTTATAATTTTTAAAACTTATAGGATATTGAATGGAATTAAATACGCATTTAGAGATAGATACTTCACTTTGTGGTAAAGTGATTAAATTGGAAGAGGGGTATGCTGAAGTGTTGTTGCATACTACACAGCAAATGACAGCAGATAAACAAGGTTTGGTGCATGGTGGATTTGTGTTTGGTGCGGCTGATTATGCGGCGATGTCTGCGGTGAATGATCCTTTTGTGGTATTAGGTGCTTCAACTTCTAAATTTACTGCACCTGTAAAAGTGGGACAGGTTGTTTTATGTAAAGCAAAAATCGAATCTAAAAAAGGGAAAAAGATGTTGGTAAATGTACAAGCTTTTGTTTCTCAAAAGCTTGTGTTTGAAGGTGACTTTACAACATTTGTATTAGATGATCATGTTTTAGGCTAAATCGTATTTTTTACCTGTTCTATCCAGAAAGGCATGACTCTTTGTTCTGCTTTAAGGGTAGTACTCATGCCATGTCCTGGATAGACAGTATAATCTCCATTTATTGTCATTGCTTTTTCTAAACTTTTAGCCATATCTTCTCCAGAGGAGAAAGGGAAGTCCCACCTTCCTATACTTTGTTCAAAGAGAAAATCCCCGGAGAACCATACATCACCTACTTCAATGATGCTATTACCAGGGGTATGCCCGGGAAAATGTCTGTATTGTATCTTTACACCTTCGATGGTCAATGCTTCATCACCTACAACTTCATAGTCTGCAGTACTTTGAGGCATAGGTTGTCCAAGAGGACATTTCTGAAGCATAAAGACATCATCTTTGGGACAGTATATAGGTATTTTAAGGGCATCTTGGACTGCCTGATTTGACCATACATGGTCGAAATGTCCATGGGTATTGAGTATAGCTACAGGATTTGTGACATTATCAAGTACCCATTTTGAAGCACCCATACCTGGGTCTATAATGAAGTCTTTGCCATCAATGGTGACAATGTAGCAGTTGGTTTGGGTCGCTCCCATAGGTTGGATTTTAATTTCCATGTTATAATTCTCCTATGAATTTTTATGACGTTTTAGAAACAGCCATACGCAGTGATGACATACTTGAAAAAGAAGCACTCACTGCTCAATGTTTGGAGTATTGTAGCCAAAATGATGTTAGTATGCCTAGTAACTTTATAGCAAAACGTTTTGATTCACCTTCATATGCAGGCAGATGTTCTATCGTATTACCAAAAGAGCTGCCACATAGAAAAGACTTTGAGAGTAAAGAGGGGTTGGCAACGCTTATCCACTCTATCACACATATCGAATACTCAGCCATAGACCTGGCACTTGATGCAGTCTATCGTTATCCTGATATGCCTAAAGAGTATAAAGTAGACTGGTTGGAAGTTGCCAGTGATGAGATAAGACACTTTATAATGTTGGAAAAACTTCTAAATGAATTAGGTTTTTCGCATGGTGACTTCCCTGTACATTCCGGACTTTTTGATGCTGCAAATAAAACCGCACATAACATACTTGATCGTATGGCCATAGTCCCACGTTACTTTGAAGCTTCAGGTCTTGATGTAAGTCCCCAGATCATTAAAAAACTGCATAATAAACGTAAAAAACCTGCTGTTCAAAAATTGATAGATGCTTTAGATATCATTTATGAAGAAGAGATTGACCATGTACAAAAAGGTGACAAGTGGTTTAAGTACCTCTGTGATGAAGAAGGTAGAGATGAAGATGTCTATTTTGAAATATTAGAAAAGTATGATCTCCTAAACAAACATAGACCACATGTTAATGTTGAAGCACGAAAAGAGGCAGGGTTTACCTGCTCAGAGATCAAAAAACTCGGTGCGAAGGAGTGTGTGTGAAAAGTTTTTTTGAGATTATGTTCTTTACTCCCAAGTGGTATCACTATCCTGTGATATTGGTTCTGTCCCCTCTCTCTTTGATCTATGGTATTTTAATGTTTATTCGTAGAGCTTTTACATCTAAAAACACTTTTAGTATCCCTATGATCTCTGTAGGTAACCTTATAGTAGGTGGATCAGGAAAAACTCCTTTTGTAATAGCACTTGCTTCACGTTATGAAGGTGTGACGATCATATCTAGAGGATATGGAAGAGAAAGTGAAGGCCTAATACAGGTGAGTGCAAAAGGGAAGATACTTACTACAGTGAAAGAGAGTGGTGATGAGCCAATGCTCATGGCAAAGTCATTGCCAAATGCATCTGTGATAGTTTCTGAAGAGAGAGAATTAGCCATAGAACTTGCTATGAGAGAGGGTGCAAAGCTCATTATTTTAGATGATGGATTTAACAGAGTAAATATAAAAAAGTTTGAGATACTCTTAGAACCCCAAGCGATCAAAAATTATCTGCCTTTTCCCGCTGGCGCATTTAGGGAGTTCTACTGGACTAAAAACTATGCAGATTTAGTAGTGAAAGAGGAACAAGATTTTAAAAGAGAGGTAACATTTGAAAACCTAAATGAGAAAATGTTGCTCGTGACTGCAATCGCAAATCCCCAAAGACTTGACAGATATCTTCCTGAAGGTGTTGTCTCTAAAGTATATCTGGATGATCATGCTTATTTTGATGAAAATACTCTTAATAAACTGATGCAAGAGCACAATGCGCAAACGCTTTTGGTGACACAAAAAGATGCTGTGAAAATGGAAGATTTTAAGTTACCCCTTTCACTGATGAAGTTAGAATTAGAAATAGAGGGTAATGTACTTTCAAGCATTGACACTTATGTCAATACATTTTAGGAGATAAATATGTTTAAACGAAATATCATCAATATAGTTATAGGGATTCTAGTGTGCACGATGTATGCAGAGGCCATAAAGATCCCCGGATTCAAGAGTAAGAAAGAAACCAAAAAGAAACAAGAAGTAAAACCTGAAGTCTACAAAAGTACATGGGAGAAATTCTATGGTGAAAGTGATGATGACATCGCAAATGGGATCGTAGCACTTGAAAATGGACACAGTGCACTGGTGGGTACATGTAAATCATTTGATGCAAAACGTACAGACATTTGTGTGACACGTATGGATGAAAAAGGTGAAATGCTTTGGCGACTCATGTTGGGTGGTGAGAAAGAAGATACAGGCCGTGCCATTACACGTGCAGCAGACGGCTCACTTTTTGTACTTGGGACAACAAAATCTCTCTCAAAAAATTATGATAAAGATATGTATGTGGCTAAGGTCTCTTTGAATGGAAAGTTAGTATGGGAAAAATCTATTGGTGGAGATAGAGATGAACACGCCGGCGATATAGCTGGGACAGATTATGGTGGTGTATTGGTTGTTGGTGACACAGCATCTATTGAAAAGCGTTATAAAGACATTCATATTGTAAAATTGGATAAAGACGGTCAAGCACTGGTCTCTCATACCATTGGTGGAGAAAAAGGTGAAGAGGCACATGGCTTGGCACGTATGAAAGATGGACATTTTGCTTTGGTTGGGTTGCGTGAAATGAGTGATGGAAATTATGCTGACTTTTTTCTGATGAAACTTGATCAGAATGGTAAGTATGTATGGGCGAAAAATTTTGGAGGCAAGTATAATGACAGTCTTCATGGTGTTACAGGCACGAGCGATGGAGGTTTTGTTGCTGTGGGGAAAACACGTTCTTACAAGAGTGAACAGACTGATTTGACTGTGATGAAGTTCAATGCTGATGGTAAAATTTTATGGCATAAGATCTATGGATTCAAATATTATGAATATGGAAATGCTGTAACTGCTACAGGGGATGGTGGATTTATGATCGTGGGTGGTACCAACACATTAGGGAAGGGTGGACACAGTGTTTATCTTTTGGCTTTAGATAAAGACGGAAAACTGATCTGGTCACATGTCTATGGTGGTAGAAATCATGATGCAGGACATGGCATCGCACGTATGAGTGATGGAAGTTTAGTTGTGGCAGGTGAAAGTAACAGTTTTGAGAGGTCCAAAAATTTTTATATGCTAAAAATCGAGAAACAGCCTACAAATGGTGCAACAGCAAAGCAATAAATAGTAGTTAATCATGTTATACTATTAAAGAATTATATATTAAAGGACAAATGCGTGAGAGATAACATACAAGTGGTCAAAACACTATTGGATGCGTTACCGTATATTAAACGTTTTTCCAACGAAAAAATTGTGATCAAGTATGGTGGTTCTGCACAAACAAGTGCTGAACTTAAAGAACAATTTGCGCAAGATATCGTACTTTTACATCTTGTGGGTATGAAGCCTATCATTGTACACGGTGGTGGTAAAAGTATTACACAACTACTTGCTGATTTAGGTGTAGAAACGAGATTTGTTGATGGACAACGTGTAACAACAAAAGAGGTGATGCGTATCGTTGAGATGGTACTCTCAGGAGAGATCAACAAAGAGATAGTCTCCTTGTTGGATAATCATGGATCTAAAGCTATTGGTATTTCGGGTAAAGATGGTGGATTTTTAAAAGGTATTCCAAAAGATTTTGAGAATTTTGGTTATACAGGAATAATAGAACATGTAGATCCTGAAATAGTTAATAATATTATAGAAGACGGTGCTGTACCTGTTATCGCTCCTATTGCAGGAAGTTCTACGATGGGACATCCCGGGTTTAACATCAATGCAGATCTCGCAGCTTCAAAGATAGCTGTGGCCATGGAAGCAAGAAAAGTACTTTTCCTTACAGATACACCAGGTGTACTTGATAAAGAGATGAATCTTATTACAAATCTAAGCATAGAAAAAACAGAAGCACTTAAAGAAGATGGTACGATACAAGGGGGTATGGTACCTAAGGTGGATGCATGTATAGAAGCATTGCGCGGGGGTGTGAAAAAAGCACATATCATAGATGGCCGTGTAGAACATTCACTTTTACTTGAGATCTTAACAAGCTCAGGTGTGGGTACTTGTATCGAACTCTGATCTATAAAAGGAGACAAACATGATGAGAAAAAATAATCTTATCTCTCTCATAATACTTTTTTTATCTATGACAGGGTTACTTTCTGCTGAGTTGATACCTTTGCCACTTACAGTTGAAGCAGATGATAAAAAAGTACAACTGGGTAAAAAACTTTTTTTAGATCCAATACTTTCCAAAGATAATACACTTTCGTGTATAAGTTGTCATAAACTATTAGATAATGGTGCAGATAATATACCCTATAATGAAGGTATAAATGGGGAAAAAGGCGTTTTCAATTCCCCTACGGTTTATAATGCTGCCTATAATTTTAGACAGTTTTGGGACGGACGAGCCAAAAACCTGAAAGATCAGGCATTGAAGCCTATTACAAATCCTGATGAGATGGGAAATACGATAGAAAAAGTGATCCATGATCTGAAATCTGATCCTGTTTATCTTAGTATGTTCAATGAAATATATCAGGATGGTATTACAGAGAATAATCTAGCAGAGGTATTGGCAGAGTTTGAAAAGACACTTATCACGCCTAATTCTTCTTTTGACAAATATCTAAGAGGAGATATGAAGGCTTTAACCATCCAGGAGAAAAAAGGATATCATATTTTTAAGACAAAAGGGTGTATCTCTTGTCATAATGGCATCAATATAGGCGGAAATCTTTATAATAAATTTGGTATCTATAAAGATGCACATAGTAAAGAACTTGGTCGTTACAATCAAACGAAAAAAGAAGAAGACAAATATGTCTTTAAAGTTCCATCTCTTCGTAATGTAGCTATAACAGCACCCTATATGCATGATGGACGGGTTGACACATTGGATGAAGCAGTGAATATTATGGCAAAATATCAGTTAGGACGTCCTATGAAAAAAGATGAATTGGAAGACCTTGTTGCCTTTTTGAAGACACTTACAGGAGAACTCCCGGATATCGTTAAGGATATTGATGACAAAAATAGGTAAATCGATTAGAGAGTATGTAGATAACGTTACGATACTCCTGATCATTTTTGTATTTTCTCTTTCACTGCTTTTCCTCTATATGCAAAAGATAGACCAAAATATGGTCAATTATTATAATTACCAACAGTCTATTGAAAAACTACATGTATATGATCAAAAATTTGAAAATGTCCTGATGCGTTCTTATCGTTACTTGGATAATGACAAGATCACCAAAATTTCTAAGCAGTTTGATAGAGAATTAATAGATCTTAAAAAGAATGCATTAACCAATGTTTTGGGTAAAGAAGTTTCTATGATACTCTCTGAGATAACAACTGCATACCGGCAAAAAACAGAGTTGATAGAAAGCTTCAAAACTTTAAATGCACGCATCACTAGTTCTGTTTTCTTTTTATATGAATTAAAAAAAGAGAATGAAATAGAGTATTTTAACAATATTCAAATTGAGGGATTACTTGGAGAGATATTGTTTAAGATAGGACAAGTCTTTTTAGATACTGATCTAGAAATACTTGATATAGAAAGTGATCTGATCAGTTTAGATCTACATCGGAAGTCAGATGAAAACCTTGATTATTTTTATAGACACACTATACAGTTCTTATCAGATGTAAAGTTATTAAAAAAGTTATTAAAAGAAAATAGAGCACTGGATTTAAACAGTATCATTGATAAAATGAACAGTGTTTTAGAAAAAGAGTTTAAAAACAATAAAAATAAAGAAAATTTCATCGGATATTTCTTTTTTGTATTTTCAATATTTTTGTTATTGGTGTTGCTCAATACGTATTTGAAAGTTCTTAAAAATAGAAAAGAAGTATACTATCTGGCATACCATGATACATTGACCGGATTACCTAACAGAGCAGAGTTTGAACGATCAATTTCTGAGCATATACGATGGCAAGGTGATTATGTTATGGCATTTTCTGTGATCTTTATAGATCTGGACAGATTCAAGATCATAAATGATACTTTAGGCCATAACATCGGGGATGAGATGCTGATCATATTAGCCAAACGTATCTCCAAAGTACTGGGCAAAGATGATCTGCTTGCGCGCATAGGTGGTGATGAATTTGTTGCCATTATAGAAACGGATGATAAAGATGTCGTAGATATCATTGTCGCCCAAATTGCTTCAGTGATACGAGATACTATTTATATAGGAGAGTATAGTTTAAATACAACAGCAAGTATAGGTATAGCAAGGTATCCTGAAGATGGTTTAGATAAAAGTACACTGCTTAAACATGCTGATTCTGCTATGTATCATGCCAAAGATCTAGGAAGAGACACGTATGCCTTTTATACGAAACAGCTTTCCATTGATATACAAAGACGACTAGAGTTGGAACAGGAATTAATCTCTGCACTTAAAAAACGAGAATTCACACTTGTATATCAGCCTCAATACCATTTGGCAACGGCTAAAATATCTGGAGCTGAAGCATTGATTCGCTGGAATAGTCCAACCCTTGGAGATGTTTCTCCTACTGAGTTTATTTCAGTTGCTGAAGATACAGGGATCATCGTTGATGTGGGTTACTATGTATTTAGAGAAGCATGTAGTGCGTATATGAAGTTAAGAGAGTCTGGTGTTTACCTGGATGTCATCGCAATTAATATCTCTTCAGTACAGTTGCGTCAGCCGGATGCATTTATGAATTTTAAAAAGATCATAAATGAAACAGGTATAGATGCAAATCATATTGAGATAGAGTTAACTGAACGTTATATTATGGAGTATACAACTGAAAATCTCACGATATTAGATGATCTACGAAGTTTGGGATGTAGAGTTTCAATTGATGACTTTGGTACAGGGTATTCCTCTATGAATTATCTGAAAAGTTTGGAGATCGATACGATCAAGATCGATAAATCTTTTATTATGGATCTGCCTGGTAACCAGCACGATGCAGAAGTTTCTAAAGCGATCATTGTCTTGTCTCAAAGTTTAGGATATGGAGTGATAGCAGAGGGTATTGAGAACATGGAGCAGGAAAATCTACTTAAAGAGTACAATTGTGATATGGGCCAAGGGTTCTTTTTTGCCAAACCAATGGATATGGAAGCATTGGTTAAATTTTACCATGAAAAAAACAAAAGATTAAACTAATATAAGTTTTATACTGCTATAATATTTTCATACGGTTTAACTGTATTGAAAAAGCCAAGTTCATCGCGAGGTGGGTACGGAAAGTCATGGGTCTCTCGTAGATCGCCAGGCTACCAATAGAGATATAAACTATCTACTCCAGAGAGTTTCTTTTCTTCTATTAATTAAGTATTTAGTGTTCTGTCTGTTCTACTATTTGTATTAGTTGACATTCTTTTCCCTAAAAACATTCTTCTTCTCCTTGTAGTAGCAGAATAGATAGACATTAGATACTTATTTTCATTTCTCATAAAAATCATTCAAAAACCTTCATTCACACGTAGCTTATCCAGTCTTAGATTTTTTGGTTATAATTGCGTATATAATTATTAGGATATCATAGATGCAATTTATTGAGACACGTGGAAATGACGGGCAAAAACCAGCCTCTTTACCATTTTCAGAGGCGATACTCAGCCCAAGTGCCAGCTTTGGCGGATTATATGTGCCTTCAGAACTTCCCACTTTAGATCAGACGTTTTTAGAGAAACATATTTCAAGCCATTATAAAACTTTGGCATTAGGTTTTTTACAAGATTTTGGGATCGATATTGAGACAGAGGTACTTGAAGAAGCACTTAAAAGATATGATGCATTTGATGATCCTTCAAATCCTGTACCTCTTTCAAAAATTGAAGATGATTGTTTTGTCTCTGAGCTTTACCATGGTCCTACACGTGCATTTAAAGATATGGCACTTCAGCCTTTTGGATATATACTTTCCAAATTAGCACAAAAAAGAGGTGAACACTACCTTATTATGGCAGCAACATCCGGTGATACAGGTCCAGCTACACTTGAGACCTTTAAAGATCAGGAAGGTGTACAGGTTGCATGTCTTTATCCCGATGGAGGAACATCAGATGTGCAGAGACTTCAAATGGTCACAGAGGATGCTTCAAACCTCAAGGTCATAGGTGTTAAAGGAAACTTTGATGATACACAAAATACCTTGAAAGAGCTTCTGGCTTCAGAAGATTTTAAAGCAGAACTTAGCCAGAGAAATATTAAATTGTCTGCGGCAAATTCTGTGAATTTTGGACGTATTATTTTTCAGATCATTTATCATGTACATTCTTATCTTGAACTTGTACGTAAAAATGAGATCACTATGGGAGAGAAGATCTATATGGTTGTGCCTTCTGGGAACTTTGGTAATGCATTGGGTGCATACTACGCTAAAAAAGCAGGTGTGCCTATAGAGAAGATCCTTATCGCATCAAATATCAATAATATCTTGACAGACTGGATAAACAGTGGTGCGTATGATCTTACAACAAGAGAACTCATCCAGACAGAGTCACCTGCTATGGATATTTTGAAATCTTCAAATATTGAACGTGTGATGTTCGATAAATTTGGTGCTGCACGTACGAAAGAACTTATGGAAGCATTGGTAAATGATGGTAAGTATCAACTTACAGAAGATGAATTATCTTTGCTACGTGAAGATTTTGATGCTACTTTTTCAGATGATGCAGAGTGTGAAGCTGTTGTAGGTAGGTATGCTAAAAAAGGATATATTATGGATCCGCATACAGCAACATGTATGAGAGCATATGAGACATTAAAAGAAAAAGATCTTAAAACTGTTATTTACTCAACTGCAGAGTGGACAAAGTTCTCTCCAGCTGTTGCTAAAGCTTTGGGTGAAAATGTTGATAATGATACAGATGCTTTGAATTGGATAAGTAACAATACAGATGAGACTGTACCAGATATGATACATGGTCTGTTCGATAAACCGATCATACACCCTGTGGTAGTAGAAAAAGAAGAAATTCAAGGAGAGATGTTAAACTTTTTATAGTTTAGTATAAACAGAATGTTTAAAAAATATTTGCTTTCTCTTTTATTGGTATCTTTTGGGACAGCAGTAGCTAAACCTATGATAGACTGTCGTGTAGTGACAGGAGATATCGTTGAGTGTAATCCTTATGGAAAACGATTTCACATAGCACAAGAGATCACATATGACAATGATAAAAAAGAGTTGATCATTGTCAAAACATTACCAACTCCGAAAAAACATAGTATGAAAATCATTTCTGTAGAGGATATGATAGAAAAGTACATACATTTTGAAGAGTCTGTTAGGTTCAAAGGAACAGAGGAAACACCTTTAAAAGTAACAGTTGTTGAAGAGCCTGTTGAAACTGTTTTGATCGAAGAAAAGAAAGTTTTAATCGAGCAAAAAATCGAAGAGATCAAGAGAGCTAAAACATCACCGATAGTACATGGAACCTATAAAGTTGTCGCCGGAGATGCTTTGAGTCGTATAGCAAACAAGTTTGGACTCACGACAAAAGAGATCGCTAGATTCAATGGATTAAAACAGTCTACAACATTGCGTATAGGTCAAAAGTTAAAATTGCCTTTTGATCAAAAAATGGTTGATGCATTTAACTCAGCACAATATACAGTAGAAGAGGGTGATACACTTATATCTATCGCAAAGAAGTTTAATGTTTCTGCCAGGGAGATCGTTGACTTTAATGGGATCAGAGATGCAACGACCATTCGTAAAGGGAAAGTGTTAAAATTGCCACTCTCTTATGTGTTGGCACGTATTGAAAAATCCAAAAGTACAACAGCAAAAGAGAAACCAGGTACTAAACTTGACATGATAGGCAGTTTGGGGACACATAAACTTCGTGTCACTGCTACGGCGTATACATCTCATGCAAACCAAACAGATGATACTCCTTTTCTTGCTGCCTGGAATAACCGTTTAGTTCCAGGAGAGAAGAGTATTGCAGTCTCCAGAGACCTTTTAAGCAGGTTTGGTATGCGGAACAGAACAAAAGTGCGTATCAGTGGATTGAGAGGTTACTATGAAGTACGTGATAAAATGAATAAGCGGTATAAAAAACGTATCGATATTTATATGGGGCTTAATTTGAAGAAAGCATTAAAGTGGGGGAAACGTTCAGTAGTGATCTATTGGTAAAGCCAATGCTTTACCCAATAGAGAGTTTATGAGAGAGATTCGAAGATCTCCAGTACTTCCAGATAAGCATCGGTTTTTTCTTCATGTTCCTCTTCAAGTTTGGAGAGTTCTTCACTGAGTGTTGTGATCCCTTTTTCCTCATAACATTCCGGGTTATAAAGACAGTCATTGATCTGGCCTATTTTAGCCTCAAGTGCTTCGATCTCATCTGGCAAATTATCATAGGCCTGTTGTTCTTTATAACTCAGCTTTGTCTGTTTTTTCTCTTTGACAACAGCTTCTTTTTTAGTAGCGGTCTTCACTTCACTCTCTAGAGAATCAAGCTCTTTCATCTCTTTTTCTATCTCTAAGTACTCTGTATAGGTTTGGTAAGACTCTTCAACAACACCATTACCTTTAAAAATGAAAAGTTTAGAGGCTATCTTGTCTATGAAGTATCGGTCATGTGAGACAAAGATCAGCGCACCGGGAAAAGCAATAAGCTTATCTTCCAAAATAGTAATGGTCTGTATATCCAGATCATTGGTTGGCTCATCTAAGATAAGACACTCTACATTTTTCGTAAAAAGAAGTGCCAAAGCCACACGGTTTTTCTCACCACCTGAGAGTTGTCCTACTTTTTTAGTCATGTACTCTTCAGGGAAAAGAAATGTTTTTAGATATGCATAGACATGCATATGTGACCCCTGTACATCGACATGGTCACCACCGTCTGGACAAAAGGTTTCTATGAGAGTGTGTTCATCATTTAGCATCTCTCTATGCTGATCAAAGTAGCCTATGGAAAAATCTCCTTTATGAATGAGCCCGGCATCTGCTTTAAGGCGACCCAGTAGAAGTTTAAGCAGTGTAGATTTTCCTGCACCGTTCACACCTACGATAGCTAGTTTATCACGTTGGAGTATACGTGTAGAAAAATCTTCTATAAGGAGTTTGTTTGCTATGGAGTATTTGAGGTGTTCAACGTCAAAAAGCATCTTACGTTTACTTAGTCCTTTTTCACCTTTCCAACTCTTTTTTTCACGTTCAAGCTCAACTTGCATTTTGCGAATGAGGGTAGGGTTCTTTTTAGCTTGTTCTCGCAGTTCAAACACTCTTGCTTTTCGACCCTGGTTACGTTTTTCTCTGGCACGTACACTTTTACCTAGCCACTCCTCTTCACGTTTGAGCATTTTTACAAGTGTATCATGGCTCTTTGCCAATGATTTCATACGTTCCTCTTTTTGTACGAGGTAGTCACGGTATCCACCTTTGTAAGAGACAAGTCCTTGGTTCTCTACTTCTATGACACGTGTAGCAATGGTATCAATGAAATGCCTGTCGTGAGAAATGAAAAGTAGAGTGAATTTCTCTTTAAGCAGTATCTCTTCTAAAAACTCCACCATATAAACATCAAGGTGGTTGGTTGGTTCATCAAGTAAAAGTACATCAGGTTTTTTAAGTACAAGAGAAGCAAGTGCCACACGACGCTGTTCTCCTCCAGAGAGAGAAATGACCAAGCGATTTTCATACTCTTTGAGTTTAAACTCTTGTAAAATGCGTTCTATTTTGTCATCAAGGTTCCAGGCATTGTGATGGTCAAGGTATGCTGAGATATTTTCGATCTTTGTTAGGAGTTCTTTATTTTCAAAATCTTCGGCTACTTCCAGACTAAGTTTGGCATGTTCTTCCTGTGCCGTTTTAAGTTCTGTAAGTTCACCCAGTATAGCATCACGTACAGTGAGTGTAGCTTCGAACACAGGTTGTTGGGCAAGCATCTCTATCTGTAGACTCGCATTGACAACACGCTTACCTTCAGTAGGAGCCTCTGTACCAAGAGCTAGCTTCATCAGTGTAGATTTACCACAACCATTTTGCCCAACAACAGCAATGCGTTCACCCTCATTCAGGTGAAAATTCACATCATTGAGAAGTAGTTTTATATCATATTGCTTTTTGATGTCAAAGAGGTCTATAAGTGCCAATGTTTTTCCTTACATAGTATTGCCGAAATTATAGCAGATTTAAGGCTTGATTAGGTATATTCCATCATTATATGTTCAAGGACAACTATGTTAGAAACCATTATTATCTTATACTCACTTTATACTTTTATGAAACTCTATATCTCGGTGATGCAGATAGGGTATATTAATGAAGAAAAAAGAAAAGATCCAGTACTGATGTCACGCGAAAAATACCTTGTAGCAGGTAACTATGCAGTAGCAAACGGTAAACTAGGTATCATAACCACTTTTGTGGATTATCTGGTATTTATCTGGTGGGTATTTAGTGGTTTTGCATGGCTTTCTTCTGTAGTGCAGATGGATCATTCTTTAATGCAGGCTGTTGCATTTTTGTTTGGGTTTATCATCGTAAATTATATCGTAGGCCTGCCGTTTGAACTGTACCAGAAGTTTAAGATCGATGAAGCGTTCGGCTTTAACAAAATGACAGCTAAAATGTTCGTGATCGATACACTTAAGTCAACACTTCTTTTTATCATTTTGGGAGGTGCGATATTTGCACTTCTGTCGTGGATCATTGAGAATTTTGCTATGTGGTGGTTGTGGGGCTTTGTTGCGATGTTTACTGTAGCGGTGTTGGCCAATGTACTCGCTCCAACATTTATGGCACTTTTTAACAAGTTCTCTCCACTGGAAGAGGGTGAACTCAAAACAGAGATCAATAAACTGATGGAACAAGCAGGACTTAAAAACGATGGTATTTTTGTTATGGATGCTTCTAAGCGTGACAGCCGTCTAAATGCCTTTTTTGGTGGTTTGGGTAAGAGTAAAAGGGTTGTACTTTTTGACACGCTTATAGAGAAGTTAAATATAGATGAGTTAAAAGCTGTACTTGGACACGAACTTGGACACTTTACACATGGGGATATCTGGAAAAACATAGCACTTATGGGTTTACTGCTTTTTATTGCTTTTTACCTTTTTGGACATTTACCTGACACACTCTTTACTCAAATGGGTGTTATACCAGACGCTGGTGTGCAGATAGCAATGCTTATGCTGCTGTTGCCATTGGTATCATTTGTATTTACACCATTCATGTCATATGTCAGTCGTCACAACGAATATGCAGCTGACGAATTTGGCTCAGAAATGGGAGGTAAAGAAAACTTGGTTTCAGCACTTATGAAGTTGGTTACTGAGAACAAATCGTTTCCAAAGTCACACCCTTTGGTCATCTTCTTTTACTATACGCATCCACCGGTACTTGAAAGACTCAAAGAACTAGGATTTGATGCGACCAATACCATCGTAGGTGAAGAAACTACTCTTCCCAAAGAGGGTATCTTTGCGCACATGGAAAATAATGACAATTAAGGAAGCTTTATCGTGGGGGAGTGCACAACTTTCTCATGCTAGTGAACGACCTCAGTATGAGGCTGAGTTACTTTTGGCTCATCATTTAAAACAAGACCGTATGTATCTCATCACACATGATAGGGATGAACTAGAAGATAGAGAAGGTTATGAAACTCTTATCCAAAGAAGAGCCAAAAATGAGCCTTATGAGTACATCGTAGGTGAGGCCAGTTTTTATGATATTCATTTGGCTGTAGAGGAAGGAGTACTTATTCCACGTCCTGAAACAGAGGTATTGATAGACCTCGTAGCAGAGATCATAGAAAATGAGAATATCACAAACATTGCTGAGATAGGTGTTGGAACAGGAGCTATCTCCGTGGTATTAGCGCGAAAGTTCCCAGAGTTGAAAGTGATCGCCACAGATATTTGTGATGCACCACTAAGAGTGGCACAAGGGAATATCGATACTTTTGGTTTAAATGAACAGATAGAACTTAGGAAGTCCAATCTGATAGATGAAGTACCTGAAAACTTGGAGTTAGTCGTCTCGAACCCTCCTTACATTGCTGAAGACTTTATATTGGAATCAAATGTTGTAGACTATGAACCTAAAGAAGCCCTTTTTGGTGGTAGAGTAGGAGATGAACTGCTTAAACAGATCATATTGGATGTGAAAGCAAGAGGTATCAAATACCTGGCTTGTGAAATGGGATACGATCAAAAAGAACCGCTTCAAGCTTTTGTAAATGAAGTTGGAGTAAAATCTATAGAATTTTATACAGACCTGGCAGGTTTTGACCGAGGTTTTGTGATAACGTTTAATGAAGGAAAAAAATAATGAATAAAACATTTAGAATATTTACAATGGCATACCTTATATTTTTGAGTGCTGTACTTGGTGCAGGACTTTTTGCAGGGATTGTGGTGGCACCAGTGACATTTAATACAGACTCATGGCTGGGTGCTGATATCTTGACACGCTTCCAAGAAGGTCAGATCATGACAGAGAATTTTTTAAGACTCTCATACCTTGTCACTATAGCGGTTATCGCAGTAGTATTATATGAAGGATATAAGTTTAAAAAGTTTGAACGGGACACTGTAACAAAAGTGGCAACATTTTTTGTATTAGGAACAGGGTTACTTTTTTCTCATTATTATATACCAGATATCATAGAGATGCAAAATCAAGGTGAGGCGGTAACGAAGTCTGCAGCTTTCATTAACACACATAAAGGATCAGAGGTCAACTTTAAGATATTTTCTTTGGCATTGTTAGTGCTTATCGTTCAAAATATGCGTAAAGCATGTAAATAGAAAGGTAGAGTTGTGTCTGGTGAGCAGTTGGAACATCCCTTTGAACCTATAGTATTTAAAGATACAGAAGTTTTAATACTGGGTTCTTTCCCAAGTATAAAATCTTTTGAAAATGATTTCTACTATGCACATCCAAGAAATCAGTTTTGGAAGATACTTCATCAGATCACACAATATCCTATCAATAACCGCGATCAAAAGATATGGCTGCTTAAAGAGTGTAAGTTCGGACTTTGGGATATGATAGCTTCTTGTCAGCGTGAAAATTCTCTTGACTCTTCACTTGAAGATGAAGCGGTGAATGACATGGCAGCTTTTTTAGAACAGTATCCAAGCATTAAAAAGTTGGCATTTACAGGTAAAAAAGCAGAGGCACTTTTTCATACACACTTTGGTCATCTAGATATTGAGACTGTGTATCTTCCTTCTCCTTCAGCTGCTTATGCAAAGATGGCAGTGGATGAGAAAGCTAAAATTTATAAAGAAAAGTTGGTGGATTAATGGCAGTATGGGCTATAGGTGACATACAGGGATGTTACGGATATTTTCAAGCGTTACTTGAAAAGATTAATTTCGATCCTGAAGCAGATAAACTTTGGATCGCAGGTGATCTTGTAAACCGAGGTGAAGGTTCATTAGAAACACTGGAGTATCTCTATAGTATAAGAGACAGTGTAGAGATCATTCTTGGAAATCATGATATCACCCTAATAGCAGCCTATTATGGCATCAAAAAGTCTAATTCTACCATTGACCCTATACTTTCTTCACCAAATGCCAACAAGCTCATAAATTGGCTTAGAGGACAGAAATTTTTGCATGTGGATTATCAACTTGGATTTTGTATGGCACATGCAGGTATATCTCCTGAGTTTGATCTGGGTATGGCTTTGAAGTATTCTAAACGTATTGAAGAGAAACTACAAAGTGATGATGTTGAAGTTTGGCTCAAAGCGATGTTTAAACATGGTATAGATAGATTTAACCGTGACTCATCCTGTATAGACATTGACCGTTACATTGTTTCTTCTTTTACTCGCATGCGTTACTGTTATGGTGATCACAGACTTGACTTTGATCAAAAAGGCACACCTACAGATGACTTAAGAGAAAAAGATCTAAAGCCATGGTTTGAATGTTCAAATCGTAAAGAGATAGAGCTAAAGATCATCTTTGGACACTGGTCTACACTTGGCTTTCATCATGATGATCATGTACTTGCATTAGATACAGGTTGTTTATGGGGTGGTGAGCTTACTGCTGCCCGGATTGATGTGGAAGAGATAGAAATAGTTTCTGTAGTCTGTAAAGCAGCTCAAGAACCTGATTCACCTAACGACTCATAAATTTAGACATACTTCCTTATAAAATCTTCTATATAGCACATTTTATAACGTTTTCTATGGGAAGGTACATATGTATAGGCTAAAAACGTCGCTACAGCAATAAACGTTATAAAATATGTTAGATTATAAGGTTTTGTTTATTAGTCTAGAAACCAATGTTGCAAAGTAACTGATTAAGTGTAAGTTTGTTATTATCAAATAAGTTTATTCAGAATTAAAATAAAAGGACAAAAATGAGAAATAGCATATTATCACTAGTATCGATTTTGGCACTCAGTGGTACATCTTATGCAGGTGGCGATATAGCACCTGTAGAACCAGTAGTAGAAACACCTATAGTCATTGAACAAAGCCCATTCTATCTTGGTCTTGGTTTTGGACAGTCAGCAGTAAAAGATGATATGACAGATGAAGAAATATCTAACAGTACAGTAGTGCTTCAAGCAGGATACCAGTACAATGAATATGTAGCTCTAGAAGGTCGTTACACCTTTGGATTCAACACAGATTATGATCCTGGGAAAACAGCTAACCTGAGCAGTGATTACGATGGGGACTTCTCATCTTGGGGACTTTATGTGAAACCAATGTACCCTATAGGAGACTTTGCTCTGTATGGCTTACTTGGATACGGTGGTGTCATGCTTGACAACCTTGAACAAGGTGATGCATATGAGAGTGGATTCCAATGGGGATTAGGTGCAAGTTATGCATTTAATGATTCTGTCTCTGTATTTGCAGATTACATCTCTTTGTATGACGA
>CBFHPE010000014.1:0-26441 GCA_965657515.1 Sulfurovum sp. | reverse complement strand
TTTGGCAGGGGTTGCCTTTACCTCTTTCCTTACTGGGATCACAGAACCTTTAGAGTTTCTCTTTTTGTTTGTGGCACCTCTACTCTTTGTTGTACATGCTCTTCTTACAGGACTAGCTTTAGCAGTAGCCCAAATGTTAGATATTCATGCAGGTTTTGGATTTTCGGCAGGATTTATAGATTATGTCATCAACTATAAACTTGCCACCAATCCACTTCTTATACTTCCTTTAGGTGCTCTATTTGCAGTTATCTACTTTTTAGCCAGCTACTACACCATCAAACTCTTTAAGCTAAAAATATTTGATGATAACAGTGAAACATCAGAAAGCACAGAAGATAATGAAGCTTTGGCATTCATAGAAGCTTTGGGTGGGAAAGAGAACATTATCAATACAGACGCCTGCATCACAAGACTCCGCATGTCTGTAAATGACAGCACTATTCTTACAGATGAAACATTTATCGCTTTAGGTGCAAAAGGTGTGATACGGCCGGATAATAGGTCTATTCAAATTATATTAGGGACAAAAGCCGAAAGTGTAGCAGAGAATATAAAATCCTCTTTACAAAATTAATATCGGCTATTCACATACTCTATATAATTGTCTACTTCTGACTTCAGTTTTTTCCAATTTCGTAGATATAAGCGGGCATAGTCTTTTAGATATGCCTGTTGTTTGTTACTTAAGAAGTCTATTAACTCTCTAAACATATCACACATTTCAGGTGCGTGTATACTTTCATAAAGAGAAAGGGTCGATACTGCAAACTTTTTTAATTCTACTACATTATCATAATAGATAATTTGATCCATTTTCTCTACGGAACCTTCCAGCGCTTCCATCGTTTCAGATAAGATCTGTGCATAGAAAAGTTCATCTTTGACTTGTTTAAGACCTTTCTTGATATCTATGATGTTTCTATGATGAATATATTTCTTTTCTTCTTTTTGAACGGTTCTATCTTTTGTGACCAGGAATCTTTCTAAGGCCGCATAGAAATGTCCATCTTTATAAGGTTTGAGGATACATGCATTCATTCCAGCTATATACATCTCTTTGATCTCATGATCAAAAGACATTGAAGATACAGATACGATAGGTATATTTTTCCATTCATTTTTCATACGTATTCTTCTTGTCATACTAAGTCCATCCATGACAGGCATATTGATATCTGTAAAAATAAGATCGATCTCTTCTTTTTCAAGCAGATCAAGCATCTCTTCCCCGTTGTTCACTTTAAAAAGAGTAAAACCGTCTATCATTAAAATATGTTCTATTACTTTTCGGTCTATCTTACTGTCTTCTACAATTGCGATCTTAGACCCTTCAAACTTTTTAAAACCTCTCTTGTGCAAGATGCTGCTTTCTTGTATCGTGAACGTATCTGCATCAAACATATCCATATTATTTATTTTTTCCACAGCCCGGCTTTTAAGGATAAACATCTGATATAAGATCTCTTCGACATCACCAATAACAGCGGGGTTATAGAGCTCTGCATGTGCAATAGAGCGTGACAATTCCATTGTCTTTTTGTCTTCAAATAGTTCATGCACTATGATTATTCTAAATTTACTAAACTTTTCTTGATAAATATTTTTAAAAAAACTAATATGTTTATTTGTAAGGTCTACTGATCGCAATATCGCCATATCGTAGCGACTTATATCCGGTCTCTTTGTTTCAAATTCTGATAATTTCATATTTTCGATCTGAATACCATATGTCTGAAAAATATATTGTGACCTCATTGTGTCGTATTTATCTTTCCCGATAAACAGTGCCCGTTTTCCTTTTAACGCCTCTTTTAGTTCATTCTGATGACTCTGATTATCTTTATCTTCATAAAAAGGTATGGTAAACATAAATGTGATACCCGATGCTTTGCTACTTTTGAGTGTCAAGTTACCTTTCATTGCTTCAACTATTTTTTTAGCTTTTACAAAATCATAGAGTCTTTTATCCATCTTCTCATATGGCTCTTGGGTATCTTGATATAACTTAAAAACATTTTTATTCATCACAGCATTTTTATTTTTAATATTCAATACCAAAACCTTATCGTTATCTTTTGATATCTCCAAAATAATCTCAGAATCTGTACTTAACGCACAACTTTCCTTTAAGAGAATGGCTAAAATCTGTCCTAAATAATCGGTATCTCCTATAAGATATCGTCCAATATCCCTTTTTATATCATAATAGACTCTATGGTTATTTTTCTTGAGAGAGTCACTGATCTTGTTGGTAAGGATATGGAGTAGACCACTGAGTTGAAATGGTTGGTTATTGATCTCTATATCACCCATATCAACTTTGTATGCTTCAATTGCCTCTAAAGTTGATTGTTTTGTAGTATCTTCCTGGGTATCAACATTTTCATTTTCTGCGCTTTTTGGATCTTTTTTCTTAGGTGTTTTAAGTACAACTAAAAAAGCTACTAAAATGACTGCATATACGATATAGTGGTACATATTATCAACTAACATCACTTTGCCTCCATGATCATATCGCCTTCCTTGACGATATTGAGTTTTTTATCTATCTCTTTAACATCACTCTCTTCCAAAATGATAACAGGGGTAATGATATCTTTGGCATGTTCACGGATATATGAGAGGTCTGCTTCGATGATCACATCTCCTGCTTTAACTTCATCTCCTTCATTGGCAATACGTGTAAATCCTTTACCATCAAGTGCAACCGTTTCGAGTCCTATATGTACCATCACTTCGAGATCTTTCTCACTTTTAATGCTATAGGCATGATTGGTAGAAAATATTTTACTTACTATCCCATCTATGGGAGCAGTAAAATTGTTTGACATTGGTATAACTGCTACCCCGTCTCCTACCATTTTTTGTGAAAATACATCATCATTAACCGATTCAAGTGCTACGACTTGTCCATCAACCGGTGCATATACTTCTCTTATCTTACGTTTTAAAAATCCGAACATTGATACTTCCCTTTTATATCATATACTACGCTAACACTGAGTTCTTCCCAAAAAAGTGTTAGCGTAATTAGTCGTTTTTGCATGTATACTTCACTTTTCCATTGACTATTGTTGTTATAATACTGAAATCTTCATCAAAGATAACTATATCTGCATCATACCCTGCTTTTAATTCGCCTTTTTTAAGTGCTAATTTTTTAGCAGGTATCTTTGTAACAGCATTTACAAGCTCATGTAAAGTCATTGTAGTATGTTCTCTCATATTCTTTAATGCTTCATTCATCTTTAAAACTGACCCTGCAAGTGTGCCATCTTCCAGTACTGCTTTTCCTTCATCTACAAGCACTTTACGTCCACCAAGATCATACGTACCACAGACCATACATCCAGCCCTCATAGCATCCGTTACAAGCATGAGTTTCTCTTTTTTTACACTATGTACCAATGCAAGTGTTGAAGCATGTGTGTGTATCAGATCAGGGATAATGTCACAAGTGACATTTGAGTCAAATACTGCCCCTACGATCCCCGGTTTTCTATGATGATAGGCATTCATAGCATTAAAGAGATGGGTAGCGTGGGAGATACCCCATGAAAAACTCTCTTTACTCTCTTCATAAGTGGCATCCGAGTGCCCAATACTCAGTATGATATGCGGGTACTCTTTTGTCAATCGTTTGATATAATCTTCACTGCCTACAATTTCTGGAGCCATAGTGATCATTTTAACTTCACTCATGTAGTTGTCTATCAGTTCAAAGTTAGCTTTCTGAACGTACTCTTTATCTTGTGCACCATGTTTTTCAGCATTGATGAACGGACCTTCAAGATGAACACCAAGTATCTGGGCCCCGGAGACATCAGGGGCATGTTTTTGAATGTTTTGTAAAGCATTGTCAATATCTGAAGTTGACATCGTCATCGTTGTGGCTAAAAAAGAAGTGGTTCCCGTTTGCAAAAGAGTCGTAGAGAGTTTTTCTAGCGCTTCAGGTGTGGCATCCATCACGTCCGCACCACCTGATCCATGTATATGTATATCTATAAATCCCGCAGAGACGTAAGCCCCTTTGGCATCTAAAACCTCTGCTTTGGCAGGTACTTTATCCACAAAACCTACAATGTTTTTATCAAATAGAAGTACCTTGTTCTCAAATATATCACCATCAACCAAAAATTTTGCATTGATGATAGCCCGCATTAATATGTATCCCTTAGCTTCTCTTTAAGTGCACGTTTCAGTACCTTACCTGTAGCATTTTTAGGCAGTTCGTCTATTATTTTTATCTGTTTAGGTATTTTATAGTTTGCAAGATGCTCTCTCATATGTTTTTTCAAACCTGCTTCATCAAGTTTCTCAACATCCTCATCAAGTTCTATATAAACAATAGGCACTTCTCCACTTTTCTCATCAACAATACCTATCACAGCTGATGCACCTACTCCTTCAAAAACATCTATCACCTCTTCTATTTCTCGAGGATAGATATTGATCCCTTTGGAAATGATCAGATCTTTTTTTCTATCTACAATAAACAAAAAGTCATCATCATCCATATAGCCCACATCTCCGGTGATCAACCAACCGTTAATAATGGTCTCCTCTGTTGCTGTAGGACGTCCGAGGTACCCTTGCATAACATTATCACCTTTAACGATGATATCACCTATTGAACCTCTATCAACCTCATTCATATCCTCATCTACGATCTTTATCTCATAGCCAGAGAGTGCTGTACCTACAGAACCTGCCTTCTGTTTCTTGAAAGTATTCATAGAGACAGCTGGACTTGCTTCACTCAGTCCATACCCTTCGAGTAAAGTTGCCCTTTTGAACTTCTTTGCCATGGCATCAAGTGTTTTAGGTTGCAGTGCTGCTGCACCCGAGATAAATGCACGCAAGTTATTAAACCACATGAAATACCATGGAAGTTTTGCTTTTGCCAAGGCATTATAGACATCAGGGATACCAAAAAAGAGCGTAACGCGTTTGAGCAGTGTCTGTTTAAAGATATTTGAAAAAGGTTGCAAGGATTTGATGATCACGATACTCATTCCAAGATACATAGGGAGAATAACACCTACCGTAAAGGTAAAAGAATGGAACATTGGTAAAAAGACAATACCTCTGTCTTTAGGTGTTAGCATGATCGTCTTCTGCCCGGAACTTGCATTTGAAAAGATATTTTTATGGCTTAACATCGCACCTTTTGGTTTGCCTGTTGTTCCAGAAGTATAGATGATAACGGCTGTGTCTTCTAGCGTTGTAGGGGATTGTGCAACAGATACTTCTGTCTTTAATACATCATCAAAAGTGTAATGCTGTTCTCCCTGTACACTGCTGTCACCTTCCCAAACGATAAATCTACACAGGGTACTTGCTTTACTACTGTTAACAATTTTTTCATGAATAGCAGATCCGATCAACACAGAGGCACCGCTGTCTTCTAAAATATAGCTAAGTTCATCTTCTTTTAAAAAAGTATTGATAGGAACAACGATCGCACCTAACTTAGATGCGGCAAAGATACTATAGATGAATTCAGGAGAGTTGCGTACAAAAAATGCAACTTTATCACCTTTTTTTACACCTTTTTCTGCAAGAAAGGCAGCAAGCTTATCTACTGCTTCTAATATATCTGCATAGGTGATCTTCTCATCATCTACAAAAAGCGCAACTTTCTTGCCACGCTTTTTTGCCTGAAAGGTGATGAGTTCATAAAAGTTATTAAACTTATAGTCCATTTTAGAACTCGTACGCTACACCCAGAGTAGTCAGGAATGCGCCACCTTCAGTAAATCTTCCTGTTAGACCTGTTGGATTGATATCTGGATTCACTCCTGGTGCAACAGCTATACTTTCTTTACTTGACCATAGAAATGCTGCTCCCCAAGAGAGGCTTTCAGACTGTTGATACTTGAAACCCATGGAGAAGTTTTGAGAATCAGAATCCGGTAACTCAAATCCAAGTGTCTCTACCGGTGCAGGTGAATTATCTATAGAAAAACCGAACATTGCTGTGATCTTGTTATCCATTTTAACTGTTGCACCCACTCTAAAGATGTTCACATCTTCCCAGTCTCTTGGTTTTGGATCATCGAAGATAGGCGTCAATGGTCCTATATTTGCACCACCGTAGTTAAAGTCCAACTCATCGTACTCAGACCAGAATGCACGCTCATAATCAAACTCTAATGTAAATGTATTATTCCATGTTTTAGAGACAGCGATATTTAAAGTTGCCGGTAAAGGAACAGATACAGTTGCTTTTCCATCATAAACAGTCTGTCCACCTGCTGAAAGTTTTGCTGTTCCCTCTTCATCAAGGTCAACATTTGAACGGTATGTGATCGCAAAATTGATATCTGGTGTAGGTTTGTAGGTTAAAGCAAGGTTATATCCAAATCCAATGTCATCCCCTTCCATATCACGTGCTACATTTGCAAAAGGATTCCCTGTTGCAGCAGCAAAGTCAGCACCATCACTCTTTACAATACCTTCACTGTACACCACTCTTATACCTCCGGCAATAGAGAAGTTATCAGAGATCTTATACGAAAGTGAAGGGTTGAACTCTATAACTTCAAGCGTAAACTCTTCTGCTGAGAGTTTTTGAAATGGTGTTTCCCAACGTTTTGTCAATCCTCCCGGTACCGTTAAACTTGCCCCCCATCTAAAATCTCCCATCGGTGCTGAAACATAATGCAAATTTGGGACCAAAAGGTCTTCTGATTCAGACGATCCTGAAAGAGGTCCAGCCAAAGTGTATACATTTGAAGGAAGGTGCACTAAAGTAATTGCACCTTCAGCATAATGTTTATCTCCCATAAAACTCATGTTTGCCGGGTTATAATATGCTGTATCTGCACCTGTAGTATGTGCCACATAAGCTGCTGCCAATGCCATTGAATTTATAGATTGTTCAGGTACTTTATACGCTCCTGCCATCACTACAGAACTTGCTACTGCACTAAGTGCCAAACCTTTTGTCATTTTTCCCATTTCTCTTCTCCCTTTTTTATTAATTTTTTCCTTGAAGTGCAGCAAAGCTACACCTCAATTCCTCTCACTTCTAGTCCAACAGACTGATGCAGGAAATCACTAAATGATTTCTCGTAGAAGCTTCGTCCTTGACCCAGATCTACTCAATCAAAGCATACAATGCTCTGATCTCCTCTGCCCAGATCGACTCATCAATTGTTTCCAAGACAAGTGGTATGTCATCCATACGTGAGTCATTCATAATAAATTTAAAAGCATCCCATCCTATCTCTCCTTGACCTAGAGAGTGATGTCTGTCAACACGAGATCCTAAAGGCGGTTTAGAATCATTAATGTGCATACCCATAAGATACTCCCGGCCTACGATCTTATCAAAACTGTTCCATGTCTCATCATAGGTTTCTCTGGTACGGATATCATACCCTGCGGTAAACATATGACAGGTATCAATACACACCCCTACACGGCTTTTATCTTCTACTTTATCTATAATGTGTGCCAAATGTTCAAACTTATACCCAAGGTTAGAACCTTGTCCCGCGGTATTTTCAATGACCAGCTTGACATTTGAATCCGGAGTAGCTTCTATGGCTCTGTTAAGTGAGTCTCCTATGACATCTAAACATCCCAATTCTGCCTGCATAAGCTTATCCATATACTCCGGATCCTTTTTAGCTATCTTTACAAGGTGTGAACCCGGATGGAAGTTTAGTCTGTCAAGTCCTAAGATACGACAACGCTCAAGTTCGTCTACAAAAGCATCTCTTGATTTTTCAAGTTTCTCTACTTCCGGATGTCCAAGGTTGATAAGGTAAGAGTCATGAGGCAAAATATGTTTAGGTAAGATGCCTGAAGCTTCAAGATTTTTCTGAAAGGCATCAATGGTCTTTGTCTCTAACGGTTTGGCTACCCACTGTCTTTGATTTTTAGTAAACAAAGCAAAAGCTTTTGCCCCTATTTCCATAGCATTAAGCGGTGCATTGTCTACCCCGCCACTTGCACTCACATGTGCTCCGACAAACTTCATGTATCTACCTTCTTCACTTTTATCAAAATATCATTTATTGTATCACGGAATAATATCTGCTTATTTAAAACAGTATAATGTATGTTATATTTACCTTCTTTCTCTATCTTTTGTGTAAAGCCGTTACGGGTACTTGTTAATCCTTCTCCTTCAAACAGTTGCTTTCCTCTAAAAATATGTTCTAGTATATCATCAGGATAAAAAGCAGATAAAACATCTGTGTTAAAACGCTTTTTAGACATACATTGAAGCAGAGACATACATACATTCTCTTCTGTGATCTCTAAAGAGACCAAAGCCTGTCCGCTTCCATATATCTCAACTTTCATTTCATCACTATTTTCATACATAAAACCCAGGTCTGCATGTTTGAAAGATGGTGTTTTAAAGACGATGAAGACACTTTCCTGTATTACATACTCTTTTGTACTACAGGCTGCAAACAAAAGCCAAAAAAGCAAGAGGAAAACCATTTTTTTGAAAAACCACATACAATTCTCTTTTTTTTTGCCTTATGTATATCCTATTTTAAGAGTTATTTAAGCACCCTATATATATAATTCCGTCCACAAGTTGTGAATGGCCCCATCGTCTAGCGGTTAGGATCCATGGTTTTCATCCATGTTACCGGAGTTCGAGTCTCCGTGGGGTCACCATTTGAAACTTGTTATATAGTATTGTTGGCCCCATCGTCTAGCGGTTAGGATCCATGGTTTTCATCCATGTTACCGGAGTTCGAGTCTCCGTGGGGTCACCAACTTTACTCCCATCTATTTACAATCTGCACTTTTTATATTATAATACTTTAATTCAACACTTAAAGGTTATTTTTTATGCTTCGTACTGTTTTTGTCTCTATACTTCTCTCAACATTTCTCTTTTCATCTTCAAACTTTACAGTAAGACTTGCTGTGTATGAAAATAAACCACGTCTTCAAAAAGCGATCGATAGACTGCCCCCTGCTCTAAAAGAGACTGTTAGAACTTATGAAAGAGGCAAACTAACGTATGCCCACAGTATCCCTACAACAGATGAAGAGACATTGAAAAAACTTTTACCTGCTTACCAAAAGGTCTTTACAGATGCATACATTGCCCCAACAAAAAAGAAATAAAAAAGGTCATGAAAAACATACTCTTCAGTATTGTTTTTTGTACTGCTCTCATCTACGCAGACATCACTGCATCAGCTCCTAAGCCGCCACTAGAACCTTCTCACCCCATTGTAAAGCCTATTGAAAGACCAATAGAAAAAAATTTTAATTACCGGCCGGTTCAATACTATAATTACAACCCTTATTATTATGATAATGGTAAAGATATTGAACAGGAAAAAGCCCTTGCAGAAAAAAAGAAAAAGATCGAAGCTTTAGAAAAAGAGCTTAATGCCACAAGAAAAGCTGAACAAAAAGCACTTCAAAAGAAAAACAGAGCCCAATATGAGAAAGCTATGAAAGAGTTTGACAACAGAAAAAGCAGTATTTCCTCAGACAATCAGATCATTATCTCTGACAAGCCTATCAAATAAAGTTTTATCTTCCTACAGCAAAATCGAGTTCTGCTATGGCAATATAGTAATCATAATATGTACTTACCAACTCAGCCAATGACGTGATATACCCCTGTTGTGCTTCCTGCAGTTCGATATAGTCAGCAAGATCATTTTCGTAACGTTTTTGCGCCTGAACAAATTTTTGTTTACTAGCTTTTGAAATACTCTCAGATAAGAGTACAGCATCTTTGGTCCGTTGTACACCTAAACGCGCTTCGATCACCTGGCGCTTGATAAGAAGTCGCACGTCATCTACCTGTGATGCTGCTTTCATTGCTGAGATTTTGGCTTCCTGCACAGAGGCATCTGTTTGATTTCCTGCAAAAAGATTCCATGTTATATCAACACTTGCCTGCCACTGTTTATCGGGTGTTATAGCAACAAAATCATTATCTACATCTTGTGCAGTATAATCTCCTCTGAGGGAAAGGGTAGGAAGATATCCTCCTTTTTCACTCTCTACAAGTGATTTGGAACTCTTTACAAAAAACTCGGAACTTTTTAATTCATAACGGTTTTCATAAGCAAACGCTTCTAATTTTGATAAAGAGGTACTGATCTGGGGAAGATGGTGACTTACATTTGGCAGGTCCAGTTTTTTATGATAGAGATTATAGTTCCCTTTATAAGGCACATATCCCATTGTTTGTTCAAAAATTGCACGACGTAACTTGAGTTCATATTGTGAATTATTAAGTTCTAGCTTTGCCTTCGTCAATCGTACCGTAGCATCAGAAACATCAATGATCGTTTTGATCCCGTTCTCGTAATAACGCGTGGCACGTTTCAGTTGTCCTTCTTGCAATTTAATATTTTCTTTATTGACCTCTATAAAACTTTTTGTCTTTAACACATCATAATAACGCGCTTTAATTAGCAGTATTTTATTTGAAATGAATTGATTCATACTTGCTTCAAGTGCATTGGCTTCTTCATTTGCTGCAGAGATCCTGCCGTTTGTTTTTCCAAAGTCATAAATAAGCTGAGAAGCACTAAGACTGCCAACCATTACTGTACCATTCAAACTATCCTGAGAAGTATACTCGAGTCCTTGTTTCCCTCCCGCAGCACTCAGGTCCAGCCTAGGAAGATAATATCCTTTTTGAAACTTGCTACGCTCGATCGCACTTTCAAAATCAAACCTGCTTATATCTATATCCGGACTGTGTTCAAGGGTAAGTTCTATCGCTTTGTCAATGGTCAATGTCTGGTTCTTTGCAGAGACTAGGAGTGTTGCAGTAAGCAATCCTATCCCTATACCTCGTATCAAATGTTTCATTTAAATCATCTCCCGTTTTGCTATTTCATCTTCTACAGAAACAAATTTTTCACGCATAGATGCGAGTAGAACATAGAGTACTGGCACCAAAAGTGTACTCACTATAGTTGCAGCCAGCATCCCGCCAAGCAGCCCCACTCCAATCGACTTTTGTGTCACTGCACCTGCACCGGTTGCAAAAGCAAGCGGCGCTGTACCAAAAACAAAAGAGAGGATCGTCATCATGATCGCACGGAAACGCAATGTCCCTGCCTGAATACCTGCTTCAACGATACTTTTGCCTGATTCACGTAACTCTTTGGCAAACTCAACGATCAAAATAGCATTTTTGGAGGCCAGAGCAATTAAAAGGACCAACCCTACCTGTGCATAAACATTCAACGGCAATCCTGCCATCTTGAGTGCACTCATCGCCCCGATCATTACTATAGGTACAGAAAGCAGGATCATCAGTGGTAAGATCCAGGACTCATACTGTGCAGAAAGGACCAGAAAAACGACCAATGCCACAAAGAAAAAAACCAGTACCTGTCCGTTTCCAGCGATCTTCTCCTGAAAAGACATACCAGACCACTCATAACCATAAGTGTTAGGCAACACACGTTCAGCGATCTCTTCCATCGCTGCCATTGCCTGACCAGAGCTGTAGCCCGGTGCAGCAGAGCCATTAACCTGTATAGTTCTATAAAGATTATAGTGTGAAATATTTTGTGGTCCCAACTGATCTACAACACTAACCAATGCCGACAGAGGCACCATCTTACCCTGCTTACTTTTGACATATAGCTTATGAATATCATTCTTCTCAGATCTGAACTCTTTTTTAGCCTGAACATATACTTTAAAAACCTTACCATATTTGACAAAGTCATTCACATAAAAAGATCCTAAATAGGTCTGCATCGTACCGAACAGTGTTGCGACATCAACACCTAAGGCATTTGCCTTTTTACGATCGACTTTGATCTCATACATCGGATAAGAAGGGTTATAGGTAGTAAAAGCTCTTCCTATACGAGGATCTGCATTAGCCTCTTTGATGATCTCTTGAGCATAATACATGAAGGTATCTATATCGCCTGAGAGAAAATCTTGCAGTCTAAAATCAAACCCCCCAACAGCCCCAAGACCAGTGATACCCGGCATATTAAATGCAGCCACCGAAGCATCTGAGATATGGGCTGTTTTTGCAAAGGTCTGTCTGATAATACTGTCTATATCCAGACCCGGTGCAGTTCTATCGTCCCAATGATCAAGTGTAACGAACATTGTTCCAGCAGAGCCGTCAAGTGACCCCGTTACGGCATTATATCCATCAATGGCAACCACATGTTTCACACCCTTAATACCCGCAACGATCTTTTCAACCTCTTTACGTACATCAACTGTGCGTTCAAGAGAAGATCCTGGTTTAAGGTTCATAGAAACTATATATGCTCCCTTATCCTCAGACGGTACAAATCCTGTTGGAGTAGTGAGGAACATATAATAAATGATACCCAGCAAAGCAAAAAAGAGTGTTAAAACCATATAACGAAGCTTGACAAGCAGTGTGATAAATGCAGTATACTTGTCTGTAAGCCAGTTAAAACCTTTTTCAAAAAGTTCAAAGCCAACAAATCTTTTTTCATCCTGAGCACGTCGTTTAATAATGATCGCGGAGATCGCAGGAGAAAGGGTCAAAGCATTGAGAGAAGAGACCATCACCGCAAAAGAGATAGTCAAAGCAAACTGCTGATAAAGTGAACCGGTGATTCCCGGTACCATGGAGACTGGGATAAAAACAGCAACCAGTACCAGTGTTGTTGAAATGATCGGACCTATCAGTTCGATCATCGCTTTTTTCACAACCTGAGGTATGGTCAATTCAGGTTCTTTATACATGATCACTTCAACATTTTCAACAACCAAAATAACATCATCAACCACGATCCCTATGGCCAGTATCAGCCCAAACAGAGTAAGGAAGTTGATCGAAAAACCCGGTGCGATATACATCGCAGCAAATGCACCAATAAGTGAAACGGGAATCGCAACTGCAGCAATGACAGTGGGACGCCAAGATTGTAAAAAGATATAAATAATGACGATCACCAGTAAGATAGCTATAAAAAGGTTGATAACAACATTATCAATAGCAACCTTGACATACTCAGTGGTATCATAAGGAATAGCATAGCTTATCCCGTCAGGAAAACGACTTTTAACATTCTCCATCACTTCACCTACTGCTGCCCTGATCTCCAAAGCATTAGACCCTGCAAGCTGGTAGATACCGACCATACCCGTCGGTTTTTGATCCAATATGGCATTCCAGTCATACTTTTCAGCACCCAGTTCAATATTTGATACATCACGAAGATAAACCAAAGAACCATCACTTTTATATTTGATGACGATCTCTCCAAACTCTTCAACCTGTGACAAACGGCCTTCCGCAGTGAGTACATATTCGGTCTGTTGATCTTTAAAAGTAGGGGAAGAGCCGATCTTACCAACTGCAGCTTGTTTATTTTGTGAGCTTATTGCATCAATGATGTCTGTGGGAGTCAGGTCAAGCGCATAGATCTTGTCAGGGTCAAGCCAGATACGCATCGCATATTTCTTTTCACCCATATTTTCTGCTTTTCCCACACCGGGAATACGCTTGAGTTCATCAAGGACATTAATATTGACATAATTACTTAAAAAAGCGTCATCATAACGTTCATCCCCATTGATGGTCACAAAACAAACAGCAGAAGGGCTCTGCTTATCAACAACAACTCCTGACTGCTTCACTTCTGTAGGAAGAGACGGTGTTGCAAGTGAAACCCTATTTTGTACATCAACAGCCGCAATATCAAGATCATATCCTGGTTCAAAATAGACAGTGACTTTCGACTGCCCTGTAGAAGTACTGGATGATTCTGTGTAGATAGAACCCTGCACACCATTGATCTTGTCTTCTAAAGGTCTGGTAACAGAGTCTTCAACTGCATAGGCATTTGCACCAGTGTAATTAGCGGATACTACAACCGTAGGCGGTACTACTTCTGGAAATTCCTGGATCGGCAAAACAGTCATCGAAGTCAGACCACCAACAATGATCATCAATGAAATCACCATTGCGAAGATAGGACGTTTAATAAAAGTAAGAGAGAACATTTACTTTTGTACCTCTTCTGGGATGAGATCATGTTTTTTCATCACTGCCTCAATACCCTTTGTCTCAGTCATATCTTTTGGCACTAGAACACGGCCATCCTTGACCTTTGCTAAACCAGAAATAACAACTTTGTCATTCTCTTTCAAGCCATCTGAGATCGCAACATAATAGCGGGAAGAAAGTGATGTTTTAACAGAGGTTCGTCTGGCTGTGTTATTTTGATCAACAGTATAGACAAACTTTCCTAACTGATCTTCAAAAATTGCCTGTGGTGGTACCATAATGAATGCAATCTGATCTGTTATAAAGACATTGACATACACAAAAGTTCCCGGATATACAGAATGATCTTTATTATCTATGGTTGCACGCATAGAGACCGTTGATGTCAGTGGATCAACGATATTGTTGGAAAAGTCAACAAAGCCATCAAGTCGTTTACGTTTAAAGATATCTTCACCCTGTCCACGCACTTCAATGAACGCTGGTAAGTTTGTGCGGGAACGGAATTTATATAGTTTTTGCACATCTCTTTCAGATGGACTGAAATAGGCATATATCTTATCTGTCTGCACGATGGTCGTCAAAAGTGTAGATTCACCATATCCTACAAGATTTCCGACATCCACACGTCTAGCACTTACCTGCCCTGATATTGGTGCAGTAACAAGAGTATAGCTCAACTCCAGTTCTGCATTACGAATGTCAGCATCATCTGATGCAATCGCTGCGATCAACTCATCACGTTTTGCTTCATACTGTTCCAGGGTAGAACGTGCAGCAAGTCCTTCTTCAACAAGCGGTTCATAACGTTTGACATCTGCTATTGCGAGTGCAAGTGAAGCCCGGTCTTTCTCTTTTCTGGATATTGCTGCATCCAGGTTACTTTGATACTGAGACTGTTCGATCAAAAAGAGCTTATCTCCTTTTTTAACAGTGGCACCATCTTCAAAAAACCTTTTTTCCAAGCGTCCTGCTACACGGGCACGTATTTCCTGATCACTGACCGCTTTTGTCATACCTGTAGACTGCACCCAAACAGGAAACTTCTTTTTGATAACAGTAACTGTCTCTACATGTAGCGGAGGTGGTGCTTTTGGCGCTTTTGGCTTTTTGTCTTCACCACATCCCGATAAAAAAAGTAATGAAACGGAGAGAGTGAAAGCATATAAGTGTTTGTATGAAATAGACATTTGAACGATACCTTATTCTTTAATAATGTTATAGTTTATCTAAAATATTTCTTTTGAGAACTGAAATGTTAACATATACGTATTTGCTCCCATGAATAACCTATAACTTCCAAGATATAATGTTATCATATTGGAAATTTATATTGATTCAACAAAGAGAAAGCATGCAGAAACCTTTTATAGAACTACCTAAACTGACCCTCCAAGCACTTTTTAAATACAGTATAGATACCTATGCAGACAGGCCTGCCGTTCAATTTGTTGATGGAGACACGATCACCTACAAAGATCTTTCAGAAAAAGTCCATAGCATACAAGATGTACTTCGCACTTACGGTATCAAACGTGGTGATAAAGTGGCACTTTATAGCGAAAATATGCCAAATTGGAGTGCTATCTACTTTGCTGTGACGACCATGGGTGCTGTCATTGTACCTATCTTGCCGGATTTTCATACATCTGAAGCCCTGCATATCGCCACACATGCTGAATGTAAAGCAGCATTTATTTCTCAAAAACTTTTTGAAACGCTACTTGAAGAGACCCAACCTCCTTCCATGCAACTCCTTGTAATAACAGACAACTTAAAGGTATTGGATAAACTCTCCAAAAAATCTAAAATAGGAAATGTATTAGAAAAAAGTGGCGGACATATCAATAAAGCCATAGATAAACTGGGTAAAAGTGAAAGAAATAATGAAAAATACTCTGTTGATGAAGAAGATCTTGCAGCCATTATTTATACCTCAGGAACCACAGGAAGTTCAAAAGGGGTCATGTTAAGTCATAGAAATATTGTTTTTGATGCCACTGCATCCCAAAAAGTTGTAGATATCTATCCTAAAGATAGATTCCTTTCCATTTTACCTTTGGCACACACCTATGAATGTACCGTGGGGATGGTCATCCCGATCTTAAATGGGGCATCCATCTATTACATACAAAAACTTCCCACACCAACCATACTTATCAAAGCAATGGCAACAGTCAAACCAAGCTTCATGCTGACCGTACCTTTGATCATAGAGAAAATATACAAAAACAAGGTCCTGCCTAACTTCCAAAAAAATATCATTATTAAAACACTCTACTCCATTCCTTTCATACGCAAAAAATTAAACCGCATAGCTGGTAAAAAACTTCAAGAGACTTTTGGAGGTAATATCCACTTTTTTGGAATTGGAGGTGCGGGAGTATCCCCTATCGTTGAAAAATTCCTGCGTGAGGCAGAATTCCCGTATTGTATTGGCTATGGATTAACTGAAACAGCACCATTCCTGGCAGGAACCAATCCATCTGGCACAAAATACAGAGCTATTGGACCAGTCATACCTGGTACAAAACTCCAACTTAGAGCTATAGATAGCAAAGGGAATGGTACACTCTGGGCAAAAGGGCCTAATATTATGATGGGTTATTATAAAGACCCGGAAAAGACCAGAGAAGTGATAGATGAAAATGGGTGGTTCAACACAGAGGATATAGGGTACATAGATGAAGATGGGTATTTTTTCATGAGCGGAAGAGCCAAAAACATCATTGTAGGACCTAACGGTGAAAACATCTACCCTGAACAAATAGAGGCTGCGATCAATGCACATAGCCTTGTTGCAGACTCACTGGTATTTGATGACAACGGAACGCTCTCTGCACGGATACATCTTGATTATGACCTAGTCGATGAAGCGCTTGGTGTCAGCAAAAGATCTGAGACAAAGATGCATGAAAAAGTAGATAAACTGCTTGAGGAGATAAAGAGCGAAGTGAATGAAAATATATCTTCATTCTCACGTATCAAAAAAGTCATAGAACAAAAAGAGCCATTTATCAAAACACCTACCAAAAAAATAAAACGATACCTCTACGTGTAAATAGTTCAGAGGTTCTCTCGGAAGATATAACATCTTTCGTTTATATGACAATTTGGCATACTTTTAAGCATTTTCATTATTTTTTGACACAATAGTAAAAAAGTATTGGAAGCAAAGATGAAACCTACATCCAAAGAACTTCTTGAAACTATCAGTAAAAACTGTTCCAATCAAATTACATTTTATACATTCAACAAAAACACGCTCCTGGTAAGCGATAAATACCGAGAAGGCAGACTTACAGCGTTGGCATACATTAGAGAGCTTATATTTTATTATCTGCAGGAAGAAAGAAGTATCAAACATAGATTTAAAAAGCAGATACTTATGCAAATGCAGCAGAATTCATGTCTGAACGACAATGAGTATAAAGATGGTCTATATGATGCTTTAAATGATATTTTGGATGAATTAAAAACAGCAACCAGTTAACAAGGAAGGGGAAGGAGTTAAAAATGATTTATTTTTTTAGGGATCCTGGTTGCCATGTAGAGAGTTTACTGTGTTTACACTAACGGTATGTAAACGATCTATGCAGCGTTACACTTAGTTGGATATTTTATATAGAAGGGTTATATTATAAAGTGGTGGAGAATAACGGGATCGAACCGTCGACCTCTTCGCTGCCAGCGAAGCGCTCTCCCAGCTGAGCTAATTCCCCAAATACGGTGAGGTGGAGAATCCACCTCGTAGTTTTACGAACGTTCTGTTATTTCAAGAAGGTGGTAACCAAACTGTGTTTGTACCGGTCCATGAACCACACCTATCTCATCGTTAAATACTACTTTGTCAAATTCAGGTACCATTTGACCTTGACCAAATGTACCTAGTTCCCCACCGTTTGCACCTGATGGACAAGTAGAGTTCTCTTGTGCTGCCTGTGCAAATGTAATCTCACCTGCATTGATCTTTTCTTTAAGTTCATTACAAAATGCTTCGTCATTTACGAGTATATGTCTTGCTGATGCTGTTGCCATTATATTATTCCTTTGGTTTAGTGTTTGTGTTAAATATTTGATTTAAAGTGAAGGATCATATGCGACCAATTCACCTTTTTTTAATCGAGGTATTATATCAGTTCTTATTTTTCTAATGAGAAAACTTTTCTTTTCAAAAGGAATTTGTTGGGAGGATGCGATACTTTTTAACTTGATATCGTAGTGTTTGATGAGGAAATTACGCAGTGCATTATTGAGTTCGCTTTCATCCATGACAGCAAAGTTGTCATCCACACTCAACCCTACCAGACCCGGATGTTCACTCTCCCCTTGGATAAGCGCAGAAAAGAGTCCTGCATATCCTCCAAACATATCTACATCTATTACAGAGAGTACATTATCTATAAGGGAAGGCTGCTCAATAAGTGTCTTTAGAATGCTTAACTGTGCAACGTCATCTCTTTTTTGAGAAAAGTTCTCCCTGGCAGTCTCAGGTTTTGCTCCTTTACCAAAAAATGAAGGAGAAAGCCCAAGCAGTGTTGCGGCAGTTGGGATATACGCATCTTTGATAATCGGTGTCAAGGTGTCTATATACTGCTTTACTGCTCCAAATGCTGCTTCTTTTGCTCTGGGATCGTTAAGGTTATACTGTGAGACTATCTGTTCCAAAACAAAAGGAATGAGCGGTTTGGCGTCACGAAGTAACTTAGCAACAGTCTCACTCTGTCCTTTTGCTATAAGATCAGCAGGATCCTGCCCATCAGGGAAAAGTACCACACCTCCATCAAAGCCAGCAACAGACAACATTTGTGCAGCTTTCACTGCAGCTGCCACACCTGCTTTATCTCCATCATAGGCCAAAATGACTTTGGGATCCCCTTTTCTAAGCATAGGAAGGTGTTCTGTTGTAAGTGCCGTACCCATACCTGCAACAGCCTCTTTAAATCCTGCTTGATGAAACATCACAACATCCAGGTAGCCTTCACAAATGATGATCTTTTTATTTTTATAGATGCTCTCTTTTGCCAAATGATAGCCATACAAAAGACGTGACTTGTTGAAAAGTTTTGTTTGTGGGGAGTTGATGTACTTTGCAGGATGATTGGTGATCGTCCTGCCACCAAAACCAACGATGGATGCAGAAGCAGAATAGATAGGAAAAGTAATCCGCTCTACCAAGCGCGCATAATACCCCTGCCCGTTCTCACTCTGCGCAATGATACCTGCTTCTGCTGCTTTGGGTAAAGGGAGTAAAGCACTTTGCAAAAACTGCATCACTTCTTGTCCACTTGGGACATACCCTATCTCAAAGTTTTCTATGGAGCTTTGTGAAACACCTCTGTCAAGCAGATACTTCATCGCTGTTTCATTACGGTTGAGATTTTTGGTATACCACTGCCCTATAGCTTCAAGAACACGTTTTGCATCAGAATAGTCTGAACTTCCTTTGGTGTAAGTAAGTGAAAAATTATGCATGGAAGCCAGTTTTTCTATGGCTTCAGGGTAAGAGAGTTTTTCAAGTTCCATCACGAACTTAATGCTGTCCCCTCCTACACCACAACCAAAACAGTGGTAGATCTGTTTACTTGGACTGACCACAAATGAAGGTGTTTTTTCACCATGAAAAGGACAGTTTGCTTTATAGTTCGCTCCAGCTTTACGTAGTTCTATAAAACCGCCTATCACGTCAACTATATCAATACTGTTTTTTAAGGATTCTATGGAAGCATTATCAATCATCATTTCTACTTTCTATAATGCTTCCATATCTCGTCAAAGACGTAGCTTTAGTGAAGGGAATGAAAGTAGAGCTCTGCTCTACTTTCAGGAGACAAAATATATCTGCGTTATCTATCATTTCAACATTATATCTAATTAGATATAATCTAAACAGAAAATACAATAAGGACTACTTTGGAAAATATATTGCCATCCTATGATGACCCTCTTTTTAGTATTTTGCTCATCATTGTCATTAGTCTTATTATCGCTTTAGTTACACACGGATGGGGGCTCTACAACCAACAAAAAGAAGAGGGGAACCTTCTTAAGTTTTTAGAAAAATTTGACTCTTCAGATTGTGCACTTGATACCACTGAGATGCCTTTTGAACCCAATATGTTCAAACCCTTGACACTTCTTGCCAAAGCCTTTGAGAATGCAGGTGAATATCCAAAATCCATTAGTCTGTATCTTTATCTCATCAAACATGCTACCCCCGAAACAGGAGAAGCTGAACTCATGGAGCGTTTAGGGAGTACCTATCTTCATGCCGGCTTTTTGGAACGTGCAAGGTCTATCTATATAGAGATATTACGTAAAAAACCCCGCAACAAACAGGTACTCTATGAACTGGGTATCGTGTATGAGACCATGCATAATTATACTAAGGCAAAAGAGATACTCCTGCCGCTTAAGACACTGGGTGAGGACACTTTTGAACTTGAAAGATTCCTGGAGTTTTCAGAAATGCTTAGTGATAAAACATTGGCTATTGAAACAAAGGTAAGTAGACTCACTGCACTACTTGAGACCGAGCCATTACTCTATAGACATATCATCAAGGCTCTCTTGCATTTTGATACAAAGACTGCTTGGGAACATATCGATCCTGAGCGCATAAAAGAGATCTTGGATGTGTTGTGGTACTTACCAAATTCACAACTCGATTTAGATATAATCGCATCCAATGAGAAGCTGCATACGCTTTACTATGCTAAAGGATACCTGCGTAAACCTGTGCATAATAGTGGTATCTTTGGTTTGGATATGTTAGCCACAGCCAGAGAAAATGGTTTTGAAGAGGGGGACCTTCTTTTCTCCTACCTCTGTAAAAAATGTAAACAGAGTTTTCCTGCTTCATTTAAACGCTGTCCAAATTGTATGGCCATAAACTCTGTAAAAGTTGAGGAAAAAATTGCAAAATCAAGCCCGAAAACAGATTACTCTCTACTCTGACGGGTCAAGTCTGGGTAACCCCGGTCCCGGTGGATATGGCGGTATCTTAGAGTTTAAAGGAAAGCGCAAAGAGTACTTTGGTGCGGATATACATACAACCAATAACCGCATGGAACTCCAAGGTGTCATAGAGGGGTTAAAACTCCTAAAAGAGCCTTGTGATGTTGAAGTGGTTTCAGACAGTTCTTATGTGGTCAAGGCTATTAACGAATGGCTAGAAGGCTGGATAAAAAAGAACTTTAAAAAAGTTAAAAATGTAGATCTATGGGAAGCCTATATCGAAGCTGCAAAACCACATAACGTACACGGGACATGGGTTAGAGGCCATGACGGTCACCCTGAAAATGAACGTTGTGATGAATTGGCACGTAATGAAGCTGAGAGAATCAAAGCGACATTATAAAGTCCCAAATTACAAATAAACACAAAGGAATAAAACAATGAACGATTACAGTCAATTAGAAAAACGACTGAACTATACATTTAAAGACAAGCAATTGATTATTGAGGCTTTGACACATAAAAGTAACAAAAAGCCTTACAATAATGAGCGGCTTGAATTTTTAGGAGATGCAGTACTTGACCTTATCGTGGGAGAGTATCTTTTTTCTAAATTTCCAAAGTCAAATGAAGGAATATTGTCAAAAATACGTGCTTCACTTGTCAATGAAAGCGGTTTTACACTCTTAGCAAGAGAACTCAAACTGGGCTCTTACATTTTCCTCTCGTTAGCAGAAGAGAATAACAACGGAAGAGACAAACCTTCATTACTTTCAAATGCATTTGAAGCGATCATAGGTGCTGTATATCTGGAAGCGGGCCTAGAGGTAGCAAGAGACATCTCCATCGCACTTCTTGAAGAGTGTCATCCCAAAATAGACCTGCAGTCTCTCTCAAAAGATTATAAAACTGCCCTGCAGGAGTTGACACAGGCAACACATGGTGTCACACCTGATTATCAGCTGCTAGACTCTTCTGGTCCAGATCATAAAAAAGAGTTCATCGTTGCAGTGCTACTTAATAACAAGACCATAGCTACAGCAAAAGGAAAAAGCAAGAAAGAGGCACAGCAAAAAGCTGCCCAACTTGCATTAAAGGAATTAAAAGAATGAATACCTTTGGAAAAAAACTCACACTCACTACTTTTGGAGAATCCCACGGTAAAGCCTTAGGATGTATCCTTGACGGTGTCCCTGCAGGACTCAAGATAGATGAAGACTATATACAGTCTGAACTTGACAGAAGAAAACCGGGTAAATCAAAACTGGAGACCGGACGTAAAGAAGATGATAAGTTTGAGATACTCTCCGGTACTTTTGAAGGTGTGAGCACAGGAACACCTATAGCCATGGTGATCTTCAATACCAACCAGAAATCAAAAGACTATGAAAATGTCAAAGACCTCTTTCGCCCGGGACATGCTGACTTTACCTACTTTCATAAATATGGACTAAGAGACTACCGTGGTGGTGGACGCTCTTCAGCAAGAGAAACTGCAGCAAGAGTGGCAGGTGGTGCCATCGCTAAACTGATGCTAAAAGAGCTTGGTGTCAGTATACAGTCAGGGCTTTGCGAAGTAGATGGCATCAAAGGTGAAACACAGGACTTTGCACATGCAAAAACCTCTAAAATGTATGCCCTTGACCCTAATGTAGAAGCGGCACAGGAAGCAGCCATTTTAACTGCTAAAGATAACCATGACTCTGTAGGAGGAGTCGTACTCACAACTGCAACAGGTGTACCTATAGGATTGGGTGAGCCTCTTTACTACAAACTCGATGCTATTCTTGCAGAAGCTATGATGGGTATCAATGCTGCCAAAGCAGTTGAGATAGGTGACGGTGTAGCCTCTACACATCTCAAGGGAAGCCAAAACAATGATGAGATCACACTCGATGGCTTTAGATCTAACCACTCTGGCGGGATGCTGGGCGGTATTTCAAACGGTGATACGATCATTGTTAAAACTCACTTCAAACCTACCCCTTCCATCTTCCAGGAACAAGATACTATCACGACACATGATGAAGAGGTCAAGTGTAATCTCAAGGGGAGACATGACCCTTGTGTAGCTATTAGGGGGGCAGTAGTATGTGAAGCTATGATGGCACTTACACTGGCTGATATGACCCTTTTAAACATGGGTAAAAAGATGTCACATTTAACTGATATTTATAAAGGATAAGTTTGAAAAAATTAGGATTAGCAATACTCGGTATTGTCATTGTTGCCTCTATCTACTATTTTAGTGCAGGCTCTGAGCAGATCAGAGTTGAAATGAAAGCACAGATAAATAAAGAACTTGCCTCTCTTCAAACAGAAGGTTTTTCTGTACAAAACAGAGAGATATCTGAGAAAAAAGAACATTTTATACTCTCTTTTAATGAGCCTGAGAAGATATCAAAGTTTTTTACCCAAAAAGGTGCAAAAGTTGATGCCAAAGAGATCGAAGCACTTAAGGGACTGCAAGTCGGTATTGATGTAGCATATCTTTCAGATGCCTACTCCTCTGTTTCCTTTGATATGTACCCCGTTACACTCCCTGATGTACTTACAAACCCTGCACTCAGTGAAGAAGATAAGAAGATCGTTGTACAACTCAAAAAGATCCTGGAGAAAAAAGCTTTACTTGTTCACCTCTCTGTCAATAAACTGGGTACTGGATTTAAGGGTTATATTAAAGATATTGACGAAACCATTCAATCTGATGAAAATGCACAGCTCACGGTGACCGGTCTTACGTTCTCGGGAGATATCAAAGAGAACAAAATAGTAAAAATGCAACAAGCCCTTAAAGGTTTTAACATGAATGTTGCTGATGAACTTAATATGAAACTCTCAAATCTCACAAGTGACTACACTATGACAGGAAAAAGTCTTTATGACTACACAACGGACTATAGTATAGAGAAGGTCGTACTATATGCTAAATCAGAATTTAATATTTTGATAGATAACCTTGATGTTATCTCAAAATCTTCGATCAAAGATGGTCTTGCCACAGGTTCTGTACAGACAAAAGCAAAAAAGATAGACATCACAGAAGCCCAAAGACATACGATACTTGAAACATTGGTTTTTAACATGAAAGCCAGTAACTTTGACATCAAAGCATTTGAACAATTGGAAAAGATCGATGTCAACAATGACCAAGAGATGTATGCTGTGATGCAACAGCTTATCTCACAGGGTATCGAGCTGGACATTTCAGACTTCTCTATAGCAAAAATAACCACTGAAGGTCAGACCATAGATGGTTTTTCTATGAACACTACCTTCAAGATAGACAAATCTCTGAACATTACTGCACTCCAACAAAACCCTATGTTGGCGATCAATGCGATCAATGCCAATCTTGATATTGCACTCTCACAAGGACTCTTTGCTATGGTTGCACAACACCCTCAGGCTGTGATGGCGATGATGCTTTTCCAACCTAGAGATGTGAACAACCAAAAAGTCTATAAGATAGAACTACAAAACGGATCACTGAAGGTCAATGACATCCCAGCGATGTGAGAAGCGTTAAACAAATAACAACTGCTTGTTGTTTGTAGCTTCGGAACCGGAATGGTGCCCTGACCAAAGGGAGGAAATGCCCTTGGGGTGCATAGCAACGCGTAGCCATGTAGGCTAAAACAATGTTGGTTCGTCTAGACCTTTTACCCTAAAGGTCTTACGATGGATCTCACATCTATCATACTTTACTAAAGCCTCTATATGGGCTTTGGTCCCATACCCTTTATGTTTTTCAAAACCATACTCAGGATATGTTTTAGCCATCTCTAACATCTCTCTGTCACGTGTCACTTTTGCCAAGATACTTGCAGCACTTACTTCTGCTATCTTATCATCCGCTTTTACCATGGTTGTAATGTCCTCTACACCAAAGGTACTGTTCCCGTCAAAAAGATACTCTGCTTCAGCTAAGTGTTTTTGTATACTCTGTAAACCATTGTGTAAACACTTTGAAATACCAAGTTCATCTACTTCATTTGCAGAAAAAGAGACGATGTGATAATCTGAATTTTCGATCACAAGCGGGTATAGGGCCTCTCTTTTTTTCTCTGTCAGCTTTTTTGAGTCCATCAATCCCTCCACAGGATTTTTCAAGATCACTCCTGCCATCACCAGTGAACCTGCCAATGGTCCTCGACCTGCTTCATCTATACCGCAAAGAGGTTTGATATTATCATTTTTCATTTATTTTCTCCTATACCGAACGATAAAGCTTTGCCTTGAACTTTAGGAACTTGTCATCCATCCCTTCAGCAAGTGACCACTTTTCTATAGACTTCATATCAAACTCATTTTCACATGCTACCCATATAGCTTGTTCTAATGACTGTGCATCATCCCAATGATAATATGCAGCAAGTCTGTCTTTAATACAATCCGTAGGAGTCAATAACTTCAGTGTACCAGTTTCTGTTTGGCGTGTAGAAACGTCATGAACCGGAGTATCTCCTACACCTAAAGGTCCTCGGGGGAACTCTATAAACAATGAAGTGTCTTCATGTACAAAATAACGTTTCATTTTATATTCTTGAAACCCTAATTTTTCCATGATCTGCTTTATCTTACGATGTCCACCATTATAACGGTCTATGAGATCTATATTATCAGAGGTGTATCTGCCCTTACTATAAAGTTCTACACAGCATCCACCCGAAAGTACTGTTTCTATTCCCTCTTTTTCAAGTGTATCACACACATAAGCTGCTAATTCTTCCATAGACATTTGAGCTATTGGTTTCAAAGTGGTTTCCCTGTTCGTCTTGGGCGTTTACGCTGTTTACTAAGACATTCCTGTTCTTCTATACTGTAGTACTCTCTCGCTTTTTCCAACAAAGCGATGAGTTCCTCTTTAAAGGCATAACGAGGGTTGAACATAAAAATGCGTGTACGTCCAACCGTTTGACTTACCAATATTCCAGCCAGTTCCAACCGTTCCAACTGCTTTTGAATAGGGTCAACACTACTTTCATAAAAATCAGCTATCTCTTTTGCATAACCTTGCCCGTTAGCAAGGATATACTGGAGTACACGTTCACGATTTTTAGAGCCAAATAGTTCTTCCAACATAAATACTCCTTTAGAGGTATTAAAAACTATTTTAAAGTTTATATTACCTATATTATAGTTTATAGTATTATATTTGTCAAGTTAGCTATCTTGCAATATCTCCAAAAATGCTTCTCCATAACGTTCATATTTCACTTCCCCTATCCCGTGTACTTCAAGCATCTCTTGTTTGTCCTGAGGTTGTTTGTTACTCAGGTCTTTCAAGGTTTTATCGGAGAAGACAATGTAAGGTGGTATACCTTTTTCTGAAGCTATCTCTTTGCGTAGGTCTCTTAGTTTGTCATACATATCCACATCATAGTCATCAAAATAGGTCACTTTTCTTTTTGCTTCTGCTTTTTGTACGGTAAGTCTCTCTTTTTTGAGTTCTATACTATGGGCACCTTTGATGACCTCTACACCAAACTGTGTGAGCTTATAAACT
>CBFHPE010000013.1:0-26647 GCA_965657515.1 Sulfurovum sp. | reverse complement strand
TTGCTGGAAATATGCAATTTGCTAAAAACAAACAATGTTCAGAATGTCACCCTACTATCTATAAAGAGTTTAAGCAATCTCAACATGGTAAAGCAACGGTTTTTGAAGACCCTATACATGCAGCTGTATATTACAAACATCCACAATACAATAAAATGGATAAGTACCGTTGTGGTGCATGTCACGTACCTACAGCTGACAACTTAAGTGGGTTACTTGCAGCAAATAATGGTGTAGTACCTGATGCTAACAATGAAACACAAAATGAAGCAGTTGCATGTGCATACTGTCACAGAATTGAAGACACAGCCCCAGGTAAGGCGTTTAGTAAAAATATCGTTTCTAAAGAAGAAAAAGTATATTTTTCAAGTAAATCTAACCCGGCACAGTCACCATTCCATGGCGTAAAAACCAACAAAGAGATCTTTAAAGATGGTAAGATGTGTATGGGTTGTCATGCGCGTAAATCAAATAAAAAAGGTTTTGACGTATGTGAAACAGACATTAACCCTAAAGCTAAAAATAAAAATTGTATAGAGTGTCATATGCATAAAGTAGATGGAGCACCTTCAGTAATGAGTAATGCTAAACAACATACATTCCACGGTTTCCCTGGATTACATGGTGATCTTACACATCTATCTCAGTACATCGGTATGGACATCTCTACACAAGATGACAATAAGATGTTTACTGTAACTATAGATCATGATGTCCCACATGCAAGTCTCTTGCACCCATTACGTCAAGGATTCCTTAAAGTAACTGTGAAGAGTGGTTCTGATACGATTAAAATGGAAACTAGAAATCTTATCAAAGTTATTGGAAGTAAAAAAGGTGCATCACCTGCACCAACACCACCATGGCTAGCTACAGAGATCATTAAAGATACTAGAATTCCGGCTAACGCTTCAAAAGCTTACCCATATGCTTGGGACCTCAAAAGCGGAGATGTGATCACAGCTAAGTTTGGCTATCTACTAGTTAAAAAAGGTGCACAGAAGAAGTTTGATCTTCAAGATAACAAAGAAGCTACGAAGTTTAGAGTTATCAAAGAAATGTCGTTTACAGTTAAATAATGTAAACCCATTACAGAAGTCACAAACATTAAGTTTGTGACTTCTTATCTACACTATCCACAATAACAACCATCTGCACTAAAATCACCAGATTCTATATCATCTTCAAGCCATTCAGTAGTACTATTTGGTAGTACTTCATCTGCAATGATCATTGTTGGTGTACCTAAGAGCAGAAGTATAGCAAATAAGCTCATAATTTTTTTTCTCATTTTATATCCTTTATGTTGTTTACAGTCACAGTATACATAAACTTTAATTAACTAAAAGATAATTTATACTAATATTATAAGGAGTAAAAATAGTGCATTATGACGTTATATATCATCATATAACTTTTATGAAAATATGTAATTTTGGTATGCTAAATAAGAGAGTTGAGACTTTGAGTTACTCACACAAAAGTTTGTGTGAGTAGTATATTTTAAAGTTGTGGACCGGCAGCTGAGTAGTCAAATTCACTGCTTTCATCATTGTAGCGTTTAAAGTTTTCAATAAACATCTCTGCTAGTTTGTCACGTGTCTTTTCATACTCTTCTCTATCTTTCCAAGCTAAACTTGGATTTAGAACAGCTGTATCAACACCTTTTAGTGTTTTAGGGATCTTAAAGCCAAAAGTAAATGTCGTATCAAACTCAGAATCATTGATAGAACCATCAAGGATTCCAGTAATACAGGCACGTGTATTTTTAATACTCATACGTTTACCAACACCATAAGCACCACCTGTCCAACCTGTGTTCACAAGATAAACATTTACACCATGTTTATCTATCTTTTCACCCAGAAGCTTTGCATAAGCTGTAGGATGCAGTGGCAAAAATGCCTCACCAAAACATGCTGAGAATGTTGCTACAGGCTCTGTAATACCTCTTTCTGTTCCAGCTACTTTAGCAGTATATCCTGAAAGGAAATAGTACATTGCCTGTTCTTTAGTAAGCTTAGATACAGGAGGTAGAACACCAAAAGCATCAGCTGAAAGGAAAATAATGTTCTTTGGGTGACCTGCCTGCAAATCTTTTTTATGGTTTGCAATGTGTTCAATAGGGTAAGAAACTCTTGTGTTTTCAGTCTTAGAACCATTTTCATAATCTACAAGACCATTATCATCTGCAACCACATTTTCTAAAAGAGCATTTTTTACAATAGCACCATAGATCTCCGGTTCAGACTTATGATCAAGATTGATCACTTTTGCATAACATCCACCCTCAAAGTTAAATACACCATGGTCATCCCAACCATGTTCATCATCACCAATAAGCGCACGATTTGGGTCTGTTGAGAGTGTCGTCTTACCTGTACCAGAAAGTCCAAAGAAAAGACATACATCTTCATCTTTACCAACATTTGCTGAACAGTGCATAGAGAGTTTACCCTCAAGTGGCAACCAGTAATTCATCATGGAGAAGATACCTTTTTTCATCTCTCCACCGTACCACGTACCACCAATAATAGAAATATTTTCTTCTACATTGAACAAGACATAAACATCTGAGTTCATTCCATGTTCTTTATATTTTTCATTTACTGTTTTACAAGCATTATATACTGTAAATTCTGGTTCAAATCTTTCTAACTCTGCTTCAGTTGGACGGATGAACATATTTTTAACAAAATGTGCCTGCCATGCTACTTCAGAGATAAAACGCACTGAACGTTTACTTGCAGCGGATGCTCCTGCATATACATCAGTAACATAAATATTTTTACCGGAAAGTTGTGTTAGTGTTAGATCAAGAAGTTCATCATAGATCTTTTTATCTATTTTGCGGTTAATATCGCCCCAAGCGATATGTTCATTAGATGGTGCCTGATCTACAAAATATTTATCTTTTGGACTGCGTCCTGTAAAGATACCTGTATCACACATGGCTGTACCTGTAGTAGAGATCTTACATTCTCCAGCATTTACTTCGTGCTCTTGCAACTCGTCATAACTTAAGTTATAGTAAACATCACCGATGTCTTTTAATCCCAGTTTATCAAGTCCGTTGGGCGTTCTGGTACTCATGGTATCCTCTTTGTACATAGTTAATTTATATGCTAAAGCATACATCAAAAAAACAGATTTTTTTGATGTATACTTTAAAATAAAAAAGGGCAAGGTGATTGTATCACCTTGCCCTTAAGATTATTTGAAAATTGATAGCAATACACCTGCCGCAACTGCGGAACCAATAACCCCAGCTACATTTGGACCCATGGCATGCATGAGTAGAATGTTACCAGGTTTCTCTTCCATACCTACTTTATTTACAACCCTTGCAGACATTGGTACAGCAGATACACCTGCTGCCCCAATGAGTGGGTTGATAGGTTCTTTAGAGAACTTATTCATGATCTTAGCCATAATTACACCTGTCGCAGTACCTGCTGCAAATGCAACTAAACCGATGATCATAATACCAAGTGTCTCAACCACTAAGAATTTATCTGCCGCAAGTTTTGAACCAACAGCCAATCCAAGGAAGATCGTCACAACATTGATCAATGAGTTTTGCATTGTATCACTCAATCTGTCTACAACACCTGACTCTTTAGCAAAGTTACCAAACGCAAATGCCCCTATAAGTGGTGCAGACTCAGGAAGGATCAACATAGCCAACATGATCACAACAATAGGGAAGATCAATTTCTCTTTGCTGTGTACCTTTCTTTGTACTTTCATTTTGATCTGACGCTCTTCTTTTGTTGTAAGTGCTCTCATTATCGGAGGCTGGATAACAGGTACAAGTGCCATGTACGAGTATGCAGCAACCGCGATGGCTCCAAGTAACTCAGGTGCAAGTCTATTTGCAATAAAGATAGATGTTGGACCATCTGCCCCACCAATGATAGAGATAGCTGAAGCATCTTTAAGTGAGAATCCAAGTGCTACCGCACCGATCAAAGATCCAAAGATACCAAACTGTGCTGCACCACCAAGAATCGCCGTTTTAGGGTTTGAAAGAAGCGGACCAAAGTCCGTCATCGCACCTACACCCATAAAGATAAGTAGAGGGAAGAACTCATTTGCAATACCCATATTGTAAATAATACCAAGCATACCATGTTCTGCACCCATATTTGCAAGTGGGATATTGGCCAGAAGACCACCAAATGCTATAGGAATAAGTAAAAGCGGTTCGAAGTTTTTTGCAATTGCAAGATAGAAAAGAATAAATACAATGATGATCATTACAATACGACCCAAAGAAGATTCAAATGCAGTCATCAATCTTCCTTCACCATGAGCTTCAGCTGTTAATTCACCATCATCTGTATCTATGATGGCATTAATACCTGTTGTACTCCAAAAACTTGCCATAAGCTCTGTAAGAGTTTTTGATTTGTATTCTTCCTGTGCAGCATCTGGTGCAGCTGGTGCTACAGCTGCTGCATTAACAATAGATGTAGAAGCAACAAGGGCAAACAATAAAGAGATAAAAATCTGTTTGAGATTCATAACTACTCCATTGTGGCTAGAAGCTGGCCATCAGTGACAGCATCATTAACATTGACATTGATAGTAGCTATTTTTCCAGCTTTAGGCGCAACGATATCGATCTCCATCTTCATAGCTTCAAGTATCATTATCACATCGCTTTCTGCCACAGTATCACCTGGATTTTTAACGATCTTCCATACATTACCAGGAGTTTCAGAGTTGATGTTTACCGCACCTGCTCCACCTGATACTGCTGTAGGTGCCGCTGCTTCTGCAACTGCTGCCGCCGGTGCTGCTGGTGCTACTTGAATATCTGCATCACCTTCTGCTACTTGTACACTATATTGTTTACCATCTACTACTACTGTATAATTTCCTGCCATTTCTTCGTCTCCGCTACAATTATTTTTACCTTTTCTTACCATGAGAGGGCCTTCACCCTTCAAGAACGCAATACCTTTTTGATCACATGCACCTGCAATGAAGATATTCTCTTCAGTGGTCTCAAGACCTTCATCTTCAAGTACTTTGGTCCAGTGTGCGATAGATTTGTTTTCATCTCTATCTGCAATATCCAATGGATTTTCTGTTGTTGGATCAAGTTTCAACTTTTGACCTGCAAGTTCGATGATCTCTCTGTCAGCTTCAACTGGTGTTTTACCAAAGTAACCAAGAACCATACGTCCATATCCTGGAGCGATCTGCTTCCATGGTCCGAACATTACGTTTGCATATGCCTGTTGCCAGTAGAACTGACTCACAGGTGTTACAGATGTACCATAACCACCACGTTCAACAACTTCTTTCATCGCTGCGATCACTTCATCAAATTTCTCAAGGTCACCTGAATCTCTCATCATTTGCGTGTTTGCAGTCAATGCACCACCAGGCATTGGTGAAAATGGAATAAGTGGTGATACTTGAGTTGCTTCAGGTGGGATCATATACTCTGCAAGACACTCTTTGACTCTATCTTCGTATTTGAGTACTTTATCTAGCTGTAGATTACCAAGATTGAAGTTTGTACCTTTCGTTGCATGTAACATCGTAAGGATATCCGGCTGTGACGTACCACCAGATACTGGTGATGCAGCAAGGTCGATACCATTTGCGCCTGCTTCAAGTGCTGCAAGGTAAGCAGCTACAGATACACCTGCAGTCTCATGCGTGTGCAATCTAAGGTGTGTCTCTTCACCAAGAAGTTTTCTAGCCATAGCGATCGTCTCATAAACTTTATGAGGGTTAGCCGTACCAGAAGCATCTTTAAAACATACAGAGTCAAAATCGATACCGCTATCAAGAATGTTTCTCAATGTCTTTTCATAGAAACCTACATCATGTGCACCTTTACACCCCGGAGGAAGGTCCATCATCGTTACAACCACTTCATGGTTCATCCCATGCTTTTTGATCATTTCAGATGAAAATTGAAGGTTATTTACATCATTCAATGCATCGAAGTTTCTAACAGTTGAAGTCCCGTGTTTTGCAAACATTTTTGCAAAAAGATCGATCATTTCGCGTGAACCTGTATCAAGCATCACTGTATTAATACCACGAGAAAGAACTTGAAGATTTGCATCTTTACCAACGATCTCTCTAAATCCATCCATCATATCAAATGCATTTTCTTGAAGATAGAAATAAAGTGATTGGAATCTTGCTCCCCCACCAAATTCAAAGTGATTTATTCCTGCTTGCTTTGCAGCTTCTACAGCAGGGAAAAAGTCATCCATAAGCACACGACCGCCAAAGACAGACTGAAATCCATCCCTAAAAGTTGTGTCCATTATATCAATGTATTTTTTAGCCATTTACGATACCTTAATTATTATGATTTGTTTTTACGAAATTCTGTTACTGCAGCAATTACAGCAGCAACACGTGATGATTCATCACCATCAGCAGAAGTAGCAGGAGCTACAGTAGGTTCTTCATCAGGGAAGTATTTTGCAATAAGTTTTCCCTGAACTTTTACGACTTGTACAAGTATGATAAGGAAAAGGAAAACGACTCCCATTCCCAATACCATGAACTTAACACTTTCGCCTAACATATTTACATCAGTTTCCATATTTGTCTCACTTTATTGTAATACCAAATTTTAAAATATTTTTGCTTGTTATTTGGTGAAAATTAGTAATTATCTTCTTTTTCTACGTCGATTGTTGTTTCTTGTCGCTTTTTGCTCACTTGCATAGCCTTGCATCATCTCATCTACAGTATTTTGGTCAAAGCCAATCTGAGTGCCAATATGATGTTGTTCCTGTTCGATAAGACGGGACATGAGCTTTTCTAAAAGCATCTCTTTATCCATTTCATTCATATGCGCTAACATATCTGCTGCATCATTGTGTATGAGGATAGCTCTAATCTGCTCTGCCAAGTACTCACGGCCTGTATCATCAAGGCCTTCACCACCTTGTAAAGTAGCCAAACGCATCTCTGCACCAACCTCTTTTTGAATACGCTGAAGTTCTCTAAACTCTTCTGTTGTTACCAGAGTGATCGCCTGACCACTTTTCCCTGCACGTCCGGTACGACCAATACGGTGCACATATGACTGAGGATCGAACGGTATATGGTAGTTAAAGACATGTGTCACATCTTTGACATCAAGACCTCTGGCAGCCACATCAGTGGCTACCATGATCTTTGTCTCACCTCTTCTATATGATTTGATGATCACTTCTCTGTCTCTTTGCTCCAGGTCACCATGCAGACCACTTGCATTAAAACCAACTGCCTGTAAGTGTTCAGTCAATCTGTCCACTTCTCTTTTCATACGACAGAAGATGATACATTTGTTTGTATTTTCTGTTTCAAGCAATTTTACAATGGCTTCATCTCTTTGATTTTCATTGATCATATAGTAACGCTGCTCGATGATATTGTTTGTCGTCTCTTCTTCACCAACAACAGAGATGAATTCAGGTTGGTACAAAATGTTATTTGCCAACTCTTTGATAGGTTCAGGCATCGTTGCTGAGAAAAGCAGTGTTTGTCTGTTTTGAGGGATATACTCAAAGATCTCCTTGATCTCTTCGAGGAAACCCATATCCAGCATCTCATCTGCTTCATCAAGTACTACTATCTCAGGATTAAAGACATCTATCTTCCCTTTTTTGTAAAGATCTTTAAGGCGACCCGGTGTTGCCACAACGATCTGTACACCTTTGTGTATCAGTGCTATCTGACGTCCGTACCCTACACCACCATAAACTGTAAGCGTACGGATACCAGCAAAACGCCCCAAATGATACAACTCGTCAGCTACCTGTGTAGCCAACTCTCTTGTTGGAGTAATGACCAAAGCTCTCTCTATCTCGCCTTTTGCCAGTTTATCCATCATAGGTAGACCAAAGGCTGCTGTTTTTCCTGTACCAGTATGGGCTTGACCCACCATATCACTACCCTTAGAGATGATAGGAATTGCCATTTCCTGGATCGGGCTTGGCTCTTTAAAGCCTGCTATCTTGACACCTTTTGCAAGGTCACGGTGGAAATCAAATTCACTAAATTTCATAAATTACCTTAATATGTAAATGTCCAAAAAAATGTTTTTGAACTTAATGGAACTTCTCATAAGAAATTCTATAAATTCAATATTTCTAAATCAGTAGTCTCACCCCTAAATCACCATTAATAAAATAATTCCAAAAATAATTCTATATACACCAAACGATACAAAGGTAAATCGCTCTAGAAAAACAAGGAAAAGTTTAATGGTTGCATATGCCACCACAAATGCTGTAATAAATCCAATCATAAAAGCACCCCAATTTGCATCTGCAAAATCCTGATAGTGTTTGAGCAGATCATATCCTGTCACGGCAGCCATTACAGGTATTGCCAAAAGAAATGAAAATTCTGTAGATGTTTTTCTATCCAGTCCTACAAGTAATCCACCAATAATAGTGGCACCTGCTCTACTGGTACCTGGCACAAGTGAAAAGATCTGTGCTACACCCACCCAAAATGCTTGTTTGTAATTTACTTTTTCTACATGTGTGACATGTGCCTTCTTCTCTTTATAAAAGTACTCAACCAATAAAAAGATCACTCCACCGACGATGAACATCCATGCAACAGTTTCAACATTGAAAAATGTTTTGATGACATCTTTAAAAATATACCCGACAATAGCAATGGGGAGAAATGCCAGCAAGAGTTTTACCCAGAGATCTACTTGTTTAAAAGTTATTTTTTCTTTGTAGATCAACATTACAGCCAAGATCGCAGCGAATTGTATGATCACATGATATGCTTTGTTCAAAGCATTCTCTTCGATACCTAAAAATTTACTTGCGACGATCATATGTCCTGTGGAAGAGATAGGCAAAAATTCTGTAAAACCTTCGATAATACCAATGATTATCGCTTGAAAAATATCCAAAAAATATTTCCTTCTATATCATCGAACTAAAATAGCTCTCATCTTTTTTCAACAGTGCATTAGGTGTGCCGCTGTCAACTACTTTTCCATCTTCCAACACATAAATGTACTCTGCACTTTGTATAGTGCTGAGTCTGTGTGCGATGGTGATCACTGTCTTTTCACGTAAAAAGTCTTGCAAGGCGTCAAAGAGTCTTAACTCTGTATGCACATCCAAAGCTGAAGTGGACTCATCAAAGATGACCACTTTTGGATCGGAGAGAACCATTCTTGCTATAGCAACACGTTGTCTCTGTCCGCCTGATAGTTTGATACCATCTTTACCTACGAGAGTATCAAGCCCGTTTTCCAAACCTGCCAAAACTGAATCGAGTTGTGCGATATGCAGCGCATTTTTAATTGCTTCATCACTATACTCTCTACCCAGTGTCAGATTGAAACGCATTGTATCATTAAACAGTTTAGGATGTTGCAAGATAAGATGAATATTTTCACGTATCGTTGATAATGAGAGTGCATCGTGTGATATATTCCCATAAAAGATCTCACCCTCATCTACTGGATAAAATCCAACAAGAATATTGGCAAGCGTCGTTTTACCTGAACCGCTGGCACCCACAAGAGCCATCTTGCACCCACGCTCTATATGCATATTTATATTATTTAATATTTTTTTATCTTCTTGATAAGAAAATGAGAGATTTTTTACTTCTAATCCTACCGCATGTTCTCCCATAAAGGGGTTATCTATTTCTTCTATTTTTGGCTCTTGCTCCATCTCATAGATGCTGTCTATACGCTTACATGCAGCCTTTGCCGTAGAGAGTACATACTGAAAGTTGATGATATCTTGTATCGGTGTGACCATCACCCAAAGGTAAGAGAAAACTGCTAACATAAGCCCCACTGAAAGATCTGAATATGCTACAGCCAGAATACTCACGGCTCTAAAAATTTCATAACCACCTAAAAATACAAGAAATGAATATTTCAAAGCACGATCACTCTTATACCCATAATTTACAGCGTGCATACGTAATTCATTTGCTTTCATTCGACTTTGTTCAAAAAAGTATTCTTCTTTATTTGCTGCACGTATCTGATGAAAAAGTTCAAGTGTCTCAGTTAAACTAGACTGAAAGAGTTCCACTGCTTTATTCTCTTCTTTCTTCAATTCACCAATGTTTCGTGCAAGCTTGACAGTAAAGAGGATAACCACAGGATTGGTAATGAGTATAAAAATAGCCAACTGCCAGTGAATCCACAACAAGATAAAAGCAGAGAAGAACAGCATTAGCACTGCCACAATGAGTTTAGAAATAGTAGATGAAACAAAACCGTCTATAGTTTCTACATCAGTCACCAGTTTAGAAGTCACCGCCCCTACCCTTATCATCTCATACTCTTTAAGGGACACGCGCTTGAGATGTGAGAGTAAAGACTCCCTCATTTTAAAAGTAATATTTTTTGATATGGAAACAAATACTTTAGTTTGTAGTATCGACAATAACGTACTTAGTACACGAAGTACTATGATGATCACCAATACAAAAAGTACGTACCCTTTAACATCTGTTGTGAAAAGATTTTCACTTATCCATGAGATAAAGCCATGGTCTTTACCTAAAAGTAATTCATCTACAAGTATAGGTATAAACAGTGGTATGACAACCACAAGCAGAGTAGCTGCAATGGCTATGATATTTCCTAATATGACTTCTTTTCTATAGTTTAGTAACTGTTGTACAATACCTTTTATACTACAGTTATTGTTTTGCATTAAAGTGTGTCTACTATCTTAAGTATCTCACGCAGATCTTTGACATCTACACAATGTGTCGCAGCTTCTTTAAGTACAGGTTTTGCACAAAATGCCACACGAGTGTCTGCATGTGCGAACATACTTAAGTCATTTGCTCCATCCCCTACTACCAAAGTATCTTCTCTTGAGCTTCCGAGTAATTTTTGCATACGTGTGATCATATCACCTTTGGCATCAGAGTACATCATCTCTCCACCTACTTGCCCGGTAAGTACACCGTTCTCAGCGTGTAAGAAGTTAGAAAAATCCGCATTGATACCCAGTCTCTCACAGGCAGGTTTAGTTGCATTTCTAAATCCTCCTGAAAAACATACCACAGTATAACCACGTTCTTTCAGTCCTGCTACCACTTCAGAAGCTCCTGGTATCATAGGCAGGTCATTACAGATCGCATTCACCTTCTCTTCTTCCAAACCTTCAAGTAAAGCAACTCTTGCTCTAAGTGATTTATAGAAGTCCAACTCTCCAGCCATTGCACGTTCCGTGATAGATGCCACCTGCTCTTCAAGTCCAAGCGGCTTAGCCAAAAAGTCGATGGTCTCACCATCCATCAAAGTCGAATCAAAATCAAATACAGCCAGTTTCATAAATATTCCTTTTTGAACAAAGTTCCAAAACAACTCCATAGTGGAATGCTCTTACAACTCGTTACATTCGTAGATTGTGTATCTCTATGCATTATTTTGATAGAATTATAGCAATAAAAAAGAAAAGAGTAATTAATATGTTTGAAAAGTTTTGTGACGTCCTTTGCCTTGAAAAAGAGTTTATCACTGTAGAAGTCAACCCACCGCACGGTGCATCGATAGATACGCTTATCGCTAACATTAGAAAACACAATTTACAAGACAAAGTAGCTGGTTTTTCATGTACTGACAACCCCCTGGCAAAACTAAAAATGTCCGGTGTACTCTCTGCTATTAAACTCCAACAAGAGTTTGGTATACCTGTACTTGCTACTATGAGTAAGAGAGACAAGAACAAGCTCTCTTTACAGTCTACCCTGCTTGGTGCAAATGACTTTGATCTAAGATGTATCTTGGCACTTACAGGTGACCCTGCCAAATATTCAGATCAACCGGATGTTAAAGGTGTACTCGAGCGTGATTCTACTCTGCTTTTAAGTATCATCCATCACTTAAACAAAGGGGTAGACTACTCAAATAAAGAACTCAAGCCTGCACCAAAACCCATCTATCCTTTTGCCGTAAGTAACGCAACAGCTAAAGATATGAAAAGTTTACAAAAACGTATGGTGAAGAAGTTAAACTACGGAGCTAGAGCGATCATCACTCAACCTGTATATGATTTAGAAAATGCTAAAGAGTTACTGGCTCTTTTTGATGAAGCAAAAGAAATGAGTATACGTGATACTGCAAAAGAAGCACATCTTGTCTTAGGTCAGTTCCCTATAGTACGAGCAAGAACAGCCAACTTCATAGACGACAAAGTGCCTGGTATCTCTGTACCAAAAGACATTATAGATGAGATGAACCTCGCGGCAATGGATGGGGAAGATAAAGAGCAGGAAGTAGGTTTTGCACTATCCAAACGTATCTTTGATGACATGATGGATGTACATGGAAAAGTACACCTCATGACACATAACAGATTTGACCTGTGCTCAGAATTGATAGGTTGATCAATCTTCCATATGGTCAAATATAAGTGGGTAAAGTAATCCATACATTGTAATGAACATCAATGGAACAGCCCAGATAAGACCTATACCAAAAGCCAGTGTCCCTAGTAACATAGCTACACTGAGTATAAACATCAATCCAAACACTTTGAACCAATGTTTAGTCACTGTTTTTCTTGAAAGTTCCATCGCTTCCCATGCATCCATACCTTTATCAACTATGAGTGGTAATGTAAAGATATATGCGATACTTAGGTAAATACCAGGGATGATAAATAATATAATACCTATAATGGTCATGATATGGATCAGGATCGCTGCTAACGACAATTTTCCTGTGAGATGATAGTAGTCAAAGATAGCTTTGAACTCTATATTTTCATCTCTTGAGTATTTGATGGCAAGCATGATGATGCCTGCCATCAATGGCATGAGTATCGGGTAACTCAAGATCGTTACTATTTGCTGATTGAGATAGTTTGGTTCTGCCGGTGGTGGAGGAGAAGGAAATACCACCCCTAACATGATCTGCATGACAATGGCTATAGCCACATAAATGGCAAAAGCTGCAACAAATGTTCCTTTAACACCATTTATACTGTTGAACCCTACTTTGATGATCTCTATAATGTCAAAATCATACTCTGGCACCTGCGTCACCTGTTTCTTTTCATGTTCCATTTTTAACTCTCTTTAATTTGATAAATTATTATAACCTATTATCTTTTTCTTTCGTATACATAACTACTCAACATCAATATGTAAGATTCGGGTATTACTAACTAGGTCAAAAGAGTCTAAATTATCAGACATCAAAGTCATCTTTATAGTGTGATTGTCTAGGAACTCTATATAAACATCATTGGGGAACAGCAAATTTTTCATGATCTCATGTTCATCCAGCGGTTGGAAATATATGATATAACTTTCTCCATATCTTATGCGTAGATCATCCTCTTTTTGTGTCACTATATGCAATCTCTCTTGAGGTGTTTCAGTTTTAAATGTCCACTCTATTGTTTCTTTTTTGCCATTAGCTGTATAGAGAATCTCAACACGGTACTCTGTATCATATGCTAGTCTTTTAAGAGGGAAAAGAGCATACTGATGTTTTGTAAACTTTTGGTGTGGGTCTGAATGTTTATCCATGAGCAGGACTTCTTTTACCTCATCTTCACTGTGTTTATACAGTTTAAAAGAGTGAAGTGTCACATCATCAAAAAAATGATCATTAAACTCAATGCTGACAGGAAATCCACTCACTTCATGATAAGGAAGAGGATCGGGAACTTCATCATAAAATGCAGGTGGAACTTCCATTTCTCCATCATAAGGGTAGACAATGATCTTAGGGTTATACTTTTTTGCATGATCTCTAGCAGCGTGAAATCTCTTCGCTCCTATACGATGTGTTTTGTTTTTACAAACACCATATACGTATTTTCCATTGCCTCTAAAGCTTTCAGATGAACAGAGACTGTTTATTTGACTATTGCCCATGTTATAGACAAATGCACTATTGGCAGTATGTTTTTGATCTTGTTGAATCCCCACCCCAATTTCATCTATACCAAGATCTAAAAAAGAAAATCGATGGTAGATAGCTGAAAAAAGTCCATTCACTGAACTTTGTGCATTCTTATTTTTAGTTGACAAGTTTTCAATGACATCAGAAGAGTTATATCCGGAAGCATAAGAACGTTCTACAGCGTTAATACCCAAAAAACCTTTATGCCCTTCGATCTCATAATGGGTTAATTCATTATTTGCTACAAGATAGTCTGCATGCCCCTGTGCTGCCCTTCGTAGACTCTCATCGTCTTGAAGTAACTGCATGGACATAGCTCCTCTTATAGCATTAAGATGAGAAAGCGCTTGAGACTTTTCGTAAGGTAGATCCATAGGTAAAGCCTGTCTAACGATAAGCTCTTTCCTATCGGCACTTGCACTATATTCTAATACTTGCCAAACTACTATCACTATGAGCAGAACACTCACTAAAAATCCTAAGCGCATTTATACATCCCTAAAATCAAATTATCATTTATCATTTTTATAACTATGTTAAGTGATTATATCTTATTTAGAGTATACAGTTTATTTTTGTACAATTAGCCCTAAATAGAATGAAGGATCACTATGAATAAAGAAGAGTTATTGGAACTTTACCTTGAAAAATTACGACTATTGTCATTAGAGAAACTGGAAGATACCAATGTGAGTGTCATAGAGGCATTAAAAGAGTCCATTGTCTATCTTGAAGGGGAGATGCAAGGATACTAACTATCTAGAGATTTATGATATGATGTTTTCAACTTAAAAGAGGATGAGTCATGAATGGACAAAACAGAGCAGAAGAAAAAATAGCACATTGTAAAGCCCATAAAGTACCCTACTTAGATTTAAGTAATTTAGGTCTACAGACCATTCCATCATCGATCATCCAGCTGCATTGGCTAGAAGCACTCTCCCTCTCCAACAATCAACTCTCCAACCTAGACCCTATAGCCACACTCACGAATTTACATAAATTATCATTTTCACACAATGCCATATCTAACATTGAACTACTCAAAGCACATACAAAACTCAAATTTATTTTTATGAATGATAATCATATCTCTAACATCAATGTGGTAAAATATCTCACTAAACTCAAAAAGTTAGAAGCCAATCATAATGAGATAAAAGAGACCAACAGTCTCTCTTCTCTCCCTCATCTGGTCTACTTAGATCTGGCAGACAATAAGATCAAAGATATCAAGACCATTGAAAGTATAGAAACACTTATATGGCTTTCAGTGAAGCATAACCCCATAAATAGTGATGCAGCGAAAAAGGTGAGCCATAGTTTAAAAAAACTGGCTCATTATGACTATTAATTACCCAAACATACTCCGAGTAGCCAGTAAGGTCATTAGGCCTATTATCAACATAACCCCAAAAAATGTTGTATAAAATTTGTTGTTTATCATGGTGGAGATGATGGTTCCTGCCAGTACAGTTACAGACAAAAGACCAAAAAGCATGAACATAAGAAAAATCACGTTTTGTGGTAGTTCCATCGGTCTTTCATCCGGCAGAACAAAAGTCTGTAAACCTACAGAGACTATCCATATGTACAGCAGCACAGAAAAGAATGCTGTCCAAAATAAAAACTGTATCTTACCGCTTCGTACTAACATACTGCACCTCTAGAGACAATAATACCATTATCTCTTTGTAAAGTTCTTCATCATATCTTGCATCTGCTGCATCTGTTCAGGTGTCATCTGAGGCATTTCATTCATCTGATTTTGTTGTTGACCTTCTTTTACAGGATAGTCTGGTAGCTTAAATGCATCGTCAGGTACTGAGACATCTAACTCAATTTTAGTAGCAACCATCGTGTTTTTAATACCCATAATGTCTGCTTCAGTTTTAAGCATTACACCTTTGTGTAACCATATTTTGACTGTCATCATCTCCCAAACTTCACAATCATAACCCATAAACTTATCTTCACCTATCTTCTTACCACCCATAGATGTAAGCATCTCTTTACCTGCACTTGCAAAATCTTTATCTCCAGAGTTTGCCAAAGCTTCAATACTTTGTTTGTAAATAACCTTCTGATCAAAGTCAACAGTATATACCATGCCATTTTCGATCTTTGTCATCTGCTTATCATGCTCTTTCATTCCCATAGTGCTCGTTTGACTCTCTTCACTATGCAGTTCAACATTCCCCCACTCTTTAAACGCTGTTTTTGCTTTACCGCTTCCTTGCGTTTGCATACCCATCATATTACCACTGTGTGTGATGCTGTACTCGATGATACCAGACTTAACCTCATATCGCTTTGTCTCTGCACTTAATGTAGTAAGTCCAAAAGTTATCAACAGTACTGCTAAAATTTTAATATGTTTCATACGTATTCCCTTTTTATTTTATTATAACAAAATCTGCATATATATGATGATATCCAAGTGCATATCTTCATAAAAGAGAAACTATAATTTGTGTTTAGTACCTTTTATTGGTATAGACCATCAGATCATCTTTACTAAGATCATCTAGCAAAGTAGCGAGATCATCGTGAGATAAAAGCATAACTTTTTCATTTTTCATCTGTTCAAGCTCAGCAGAAAATCCATTTTTAGAAAAGAGTACATACTCCTCTATATCTAATTCTACTTTTTGGCACTTCTCTTTAAGTGAGTTAAGCATATTTGGCTTTGCTGCATCTTTAGAGTATTTACATGCACCTGCTAACATCTTGCCTGACTTTCTAATAGCAAGTACTTCTATATATGTCTGTTTGTCATAGTATGAACCTATAGAGACTACGGGGTCATCTGCAAACTTTTTAGCAAAGCTTTGTTTTACCAGTTCACGCACCAGGAGATTACTCAGTAAAATAGCAAAATTGTCTCTTAGTTTATGCCATTTTTGTCCAAATTCGTTAAAGTCACCCTCTGAAATGCCTTTATAGTTTGGAGAGATCATAGCAAACCAGAAACGCATAAAAGGCAGATCAAATAATAACCTGTCTGATTTCATATCACTCTCTTTGATAGGTTTTTCTACAGAAAGATCAAATCTTAACAAACTTTTCTTTTCCAGGTAATCGATGGCTTCTTCACCCCTATCTTTACCTATCTTGGCCTTTTTGAAAGTGTCATGCTCATATTCTGTACCAAGTGCCACAAGAGATAACAACTTATGATATACAGGATTATTGTGCGTATATCTTGTCATACTTTTATGAATAGATTCATAGTTACGTAATACTTTTTTTTCTATGAGCGTTTCTACACTTTCAGAACTATCTACATCCCAACCTGTGCCACCAAACACACCAAAGTACTCTAAGGCTTTATCAAGATCTTTGATTTTATTTTGGTAAGAAAAAGAGCGGAAATGTTGTAAGAGTGTTGGGCGTTTTGCCATGAGTAAGCCTTGATTTAGATATACAAATTATAGCTTATTTTTACTGGCCTATCTTTTTTATTTTACCAAAGAAGAGATCTGTTTAAATACCGGGTTCTTCGAATTCACCGTCAGCTCAAATAAGAGTGATTCATACGTTGTAGGTATGACACCTGCTTGGATAAGTCTTTCGATCGCCATATCGGTATCTTTTTGTTTTCTTGAGCTCACACAGTCTGTCACTAGTACAGGCTGTAATCCCGCTTCTAAAAGATCTATACATGTCTGTAAAACACAAACATGTGTTTCTATACCAGCCACGATAACAACCTTTTTATCTGCTGCCCTAATGGCATCCATGGTAGTTTCATTTTGACAACAGGAAAAAGTGGTTTTTTCAAAATGAGGATACGTATCTACAAGTTCTCTTAAAGAAGGGATGGTCTCACCTATCCCTTTTTTATACTGTTCATTTACAATAAATGGAACATTAAGAACCATTAGACCCTTCACTAAGGTGATGAGATTTTTTTCAAGTTCTTCTTTATTACCGACATGTGGAAAAAGTCTTTCTTGAACATCAACTAAACAGAACAGTGCATTTTCTACATTAATTCTCATTATATCCCCCCTCTTATCTTTTACCTTTATTTTTCAAGAAGTCCGATCATCGTATCAGCAACAACTTTAGCATTAAGTCTTTTATTTTTCTTATCTTCCGGTCTATCTGCTGCAAGGACACATGCCTTTGGATACTCTTCTGTAAAAGTAAACTTTACACACGTAGCAGATGTTCGACTAAAATACCCACAATTTACAGAATTTTCTGTCGAACTGCTGATCATATTTTTAAGTCCCGTTTCTTTTTCTAAGGCATCTTTCAAGTTTTGACTCATACACATATCTTCAGGATAACTGTGGGAGATAAAGAAAAGCTCTTTTCCCTGCATTTCTGTTCTCTTATTTTGTTTTTCTCCTGTACAAGCCACTATATATATAGCACTCACAGATAGCAATAAAATTTTCAAGGGTAATGTCATGTTTTTTCCTAAACTAAAATTAGCATGAGTATATTAGGTTTCATTTTATATTTGGGTTAAAGGCTATAGAAAAGCCCTATAATGTACATGCTTTGAAAGATTTGACAAGGTATTGATACTTTCAGCACCATGTTTTGCTGTTGGCAGATTCGATATCTCATTTTGAACTACGTATTAGTTGTCTCTTCAACACTTGGCCAATCACCAACCGGCCATGGTCTATCATCACTGTTAAAACCGACATATAAAACAAGTTGTTTACCGTACTCTGCCATCCCATCCGTAAAATGTAAAAGCTTATCATTAGGTTCACCTACCAGCCAGCTATAGATAAACTGACACACGGCGATCACAAAAAGTACCATTGAGATAAATCTACCTATGATCAGATACAAGATCGTATAAAGTATTCTTGTCATGTCTGCTTTAGGGTATATTTTTGTTTCTATTTCTTCCATGACCATGGTCTCCTTTTTATTTGATTATATCAAATTTCATAAGGTTGGACAAAATATCCTTATCTACTGGTTTTTAACAAGGAGTAATTCTCTTAACTCTTTTATATCCTCTCTTAAAGAACCAATCTCTTTTTCTAATTGAGCTTCATTATCTCTGGCTTGTTCCATGATCCTTTCTTCTTCCTCTTTATTGATTGCTGCCATAGCATCTACTACGATGGCAACAATGAGGTTTATCATTACAAATGTAGCGATAAAAACAAAAGGTATGAAGAAAGCCCATGCATTGGGGTAGACTTCCATCACTGGACGTACGATACCCATAGACCAGGACTCCAATGTCATAACCTGAAAAAGTGTATAGAATGACTCACCTAATGTACCGAACCATTGTGGGAAGGTCTCACCATACAGATTGACTGCCATGATCGCAAATATATAGAAAAAGAGTGCCATTAGTCCTGCAATAGAGATCATCCCTGGTATCACACCAAGCAGTGCAGAGACAATTTTTCTCATTTGAGGTACAACTGTCACAAGTCTAAATAATCTCAAGACCCTTAATATCCTAAATATCTCAAATCCTGAACCCGCAGGCACTAAGGAGATGGCAACGATGGTAAAATCAAAGATACTCCAACTGTCTTTGAAAAATGATACTCTATGAACAAATATCCTTAAAGCTATCTCTATAGTAAAGATAGTGATGACCAAAATGTCAAACAGCGCTATGAGAGAACCATAGTTTGAATGAATTGCATGTGATGTGTCCAAACCCATGGTGATACCATTAAGTATGATCAATATAATGATAAAGTTTTGAAAGTATGCACTTTCGATGAATGTTTTTATGTTCTGATACATTTTAACTCCAATAGTTTTTTGAAGCGGCATTGTATACTATTTATATTAATAATACTTTTATGGGTTTAGAGCCAAATATACTAAATCATAAATACCTGAAGCTAAAAGTGTTACACTAGTGGTGATATACTTTTATTATAAGGTTACTGAGCAATGACAAGCTACTATCTTCTACTCATACAATTTCTTTTTGCACTTGTTTCACTCTTTTTATTTTGGAAAAGTGTGCGCTACTTTCGTCGTATGTGGAAATATAAAAAAGTCAAAGCTATGCCTTTTCCCACATCTTACATTACCATACTTCAAAACATACACCAATACCAAGCACTCACCCAAAAAAACAAAGAGAAGCTTCACTTACTCATGCTTCTTTTCATAGATCAAAAAGAGTTCATGGGTGCTAAAGGTATGTCCATTACTGATGAAGTCAAAGTCATCATCGCATTTTATGCCTGCCTCATGCGACTTGGGTTTGAACTGGGTGAAAAGGATAATGTCAGCAGCATTATCGTCTACCCCGAACACTTCCTAGTAGATGACTCTCATACAAGCAATGGCATACACCACTCTCGCACATCCATTCTAGAAGGACAATCTGCCAATGGCACTGTAGTCATCTCATGGCAGGACCTCGCACTGAACATCACCAGACCTGGAAAAGAAAATGTCATTATCCATGAATTTGCCCATGAGTTGGACTTCGAAGATGGTCTTGCAGATGGTACCCCTCTTTTAGAGTACTCAAACTACCAGAAGTGGTCAGAAGTCTTTTCCAAAGCTTTTGACACTTTACATGCAGATTTACAGAGGCATAAAGATACAGAAGCTCTGAAACTCTTAGGTGACTATGCACTCACAAATGAAGCTGAGTTTTTTGCGGTGTGCAGTGAGCGTTTTTTTGAGACGCCTGAAGAATTAAAAAAACACTTTCCTGATCTCTATAAAGAGTTAGAGCGTTTTTACAAGCTTGATACAGAAGATTCATGACCATACTGTTTGTATAAATAAAATCCATTTAATAAGCTTTTAATATAGGTAGTTATAAACTTGTAATAGGCTATTAAAGGAAAGATCATGAATAGCACAAAAGAATTACTTAACATGTGTGGCTATACACAAAACGCAAGCTCCCTTCAAAGAATAGAACAGATCAAAAAAAATTACTCCGAATTTGACAAAGTAGTAGAAGCCCTACTTGATCTCAAACCCTACCTGCAACATAGTGACTTTTATATGTCATTAAAAGATGACTATGACTTCATAGAGATAAGAAATGACCTCTATAATGAAGATGAGTTACTAATGTTAGATGGAGAAATTATTGTTTGGGCGAACGAGCATAATATTGATTATTTGGAAAATCCTGACAACATCTCTATCTTAGGATTTAGACATGAAGAGTATGATGCTTAAATAGTTCTTTTAAGTCTATTGTAAACCATTAAAGATACTTTTGAACCCATTTTATTATTTGCTTACTACTGCGTGCTCCTGTAAACCTGTCTATCTCTTTTCCGTCTTTAAACACAAGTACAGCCGGGATGTTCACTATAGTGATATTAGAGCTTAGTCTTTGTGCATCGTCGTTGTTTATTTTTAAAAACTGTGCTTGTAATGGCATGGCAAGTGCAGCAGTTTCAAAATGTGGTGCCATCGTCACACATGGCCCACACCAAGGTGCCCAGAAGTCCACAACAACAGGTAATTCTGATGTGGTAATAAAGTAATCCAGTATGGCCAAGTTTGCATTCAGTGGCTTACTTTCAAAAAGTGATTCTTCACACTCCATACAATGTACAGTAGTATATGACTCTTTCTTTTCAACACTATTTACTTTAAGACAATGTGTACAAACGACATTCACATTCATACATCACACTCCATAGAAAAGTTCATAATCTCTTTAAATTCCCAGGTTACGCATAAAATTTGAAGCGATGTCTGTACTTTTTAGTTTAAAAAACTCACCTGACCTTGGTATATATACTTTATCTACAGCCTCATGAAACAGCTTAATCCACTGTTCAAAAGCCTTTCTGCTTATGCCTTCTATCTCAAAATGTGGTGCCATAGGTCGTCCGGTATAACGATCATCACCCAAAGCCACAAAAGCCCAAAAATGACTTATAAGTACAAGATGCTCTTCCCATATATCAGAGTCTATATCATCACCTAACTTCTCCACAAAAAATGGTCCCACCAAAGGATCTTTGAGTATCATAGGGTAAAATGTTCTTACTAGTTTCTCTATATTTTCATCGTTTATAGTATTTGCCAAGTCTGTTTGCATACTCTACCTTTTAGTTTTTGTACTATAGCAGATAATCCTACATTTTACACATATACTGTATATACTTTTTAAAATTTATATGCTATAAAGAGAATAAAATTACTCAAGGTATTTATAACTATCTTTTTCTTTATCCTTGAGATATACGTTTTTAAAATAGGAAACTAAATGAACACTCTACAACAAACCTCTACAACAGTAAAAACACTTGATGACCTAGCACCATTGGCAGATTACTCGTTTATGGACACGCTTAACAGGGATCCTGAAGCAACAGCAGACGCTGTAGACCACGATCCAAGACAAGTCTTCAGCGGGCACTATGTTCCCGTAAATCCAACGCCGATCGAAAATCCACAGTACATTTCGCACAGTAAGAACTTCTTTAAAGAACTCGGCTTTGCGGACAGTTTGGCCCAATCAGAGGATTTTGTACGCATGTTCTCAGGTGACACTTCTCAACTGCCTGACCCCCTGCGAAAACACGGGTGGGCAACAGGATATGCGCTTTCAATCTATGGAACCGAATACTACGAGCAGTGTCCCTTTAAAACCGGTAACGGATACGGTGATGGTCGTGCAGTTTCGATCCTTGAAGCCGTGATCAATGGACAACGCTGGGAGATGCAGCTTAAAGGTGGTGGTAGAACACCATACTGCCGTGGTGCTGACGGTCGTGCAGTTTTACGTTCAAGTGTACGCGAATTTTTGGCACAGGATCATATGTATGCCCTAGGAGTGCCGACATCACGTTCTTTAAGTTTGTACACTTCTAAAACAGAAAAGGTTAAGCGTCCATGGTTTACAAAAGGCTCATATTCAAGAGACCCTGAAGTGATGATAGAAGAGGACGTTGCTATAACAACACGTGTTGCACCCTCATTTCTCAGAGTTGGTCAACTCGAACTTTTCGGTCGTCGTGCCCGTAAAAATGAGCATCCCAAAGCAATGGAAGAGCTTGAGAAGATCGTCCTACACGTCATTGACCGTGAATACAGTGATGTTATCGACCAGAACTTACCTCTACAGGAAAAAGTACTCTTACTTGCAAAAGCATTTCGCTCACGTCTCACATCCCTTGTAGCAAACTGGGTACGTGTTGGCTACTGCCAGGGTAACTTTAACGGTGATAACTGTGCGGTGGGAGGTTTCACCCTTGATTATGGTCCATTTGGGTTTATTGATATGTTTGACCCGAAGTATCAGCCATGGACAGGTGGCGGAGTGCACTTCTCATTTCTCAATCAACCAGTGGCAGCTGAGCGTAATTTTGCTATGTTCTGCACAGCTTTACGCCCCCTACTTCAGTCGCATGAAAAGGAGTCACAACAGCTAAATGAGATAAGAGATGGTTTTTCTGGGCTCATGCAAGCACGAATGATAAAGATGTGGGCATCCAAATTAGGACTACATACCTTAGATGCCTCTATTATTAATGAGCTCATCATGCTTATGGTAGAAACATCTGTAGATTACACCCTCTTCTTTCGCGAACTCTCTTGCGTACCTGAAGATATCTCTGCACTAACGAAAAGCTTTTACGGTGACGCCATATATGATAAAAAACTCCAAAGCAGATGGTCAGAGTGGTTAGAAAAATGGAGATCACTCATTCAGAACACAAACCCAACCGACATCAATGCCACTTCGGCAGAATCTATTGAGAAGCTTTCCAAACAGATGAAAAGTGTTAACCCAAAATATACTTTGAGGGAGTGGTTCCTTGTGCCTGCATATCAACAAGCAACAAGTGGAGACTATACGCTTATACAAGAGCTGCAAGAAGTCATGACAGACCCATATGCTGAGCAGTCTGAAGAGATAGAGGAGAAATTCTATAGAGAAAAACCCTCTGAGTTATTTGAGATCGCTGGAGTTTCCCACGTTAGCTGTTCCTCCTGATCTTTCAGATCCAGGGGGCTGTTAAAATTCTATCTGTACTTCTTTTGTTTTTTGAATATAGATAAAGATATTTGTAAAAGCATATTGATCCATCTCATCCATACCTTCACTCTCAAGATCCAATAAATAGTCAAGTCCATCTAATTCTATATTTTTAACTTTTTTTAAATAAACAAGGTGGAGTAACAGATCAGCCAGATCACTCACTGGGATTATCTCTCTAAAATCTTTTTTAAATATGTCTATATACTCTTCAACGATATCTTCATCTGACATAATGAGCATCCAGAGTATGATGTTATCTACATCCTTGGGTGGTTTAACTTTCTCTAAAAAACGATCATATATCTCTTGGTTCTCGGCTAATTCATTAAGCTGTTCGTTTGCTTGTGTTGTTAAAAAGTTGATTCTTTCTTCAGTAAGATTTTCATTTTTATAACCATCCAGTACTGCTTCTGCAACTTGAAGTGTATTCATTATGTCTCTTTTTTATTTGATTTCTAATTATGACATTCTATTCAAAAATTTCTAGTTAAAACTTAAGGGTAAGGTATTATACAAATGCAAAAACTAATAGTAATTACCTGCCACTATCTTTTAGTTTGTGTGATAGGTAGAAACATATATATTCGATTATTTCATACGATTACGGCATAAAATCACTACTATCAATAATCAATGGGTATAATAAACAAAAAGTAAGGAGTGTGATGAATGACTACTTTAATGATTGTTATTTCAAGTATCGTTGTTATCTATATGGCAATAATGGTAGTTGCTATACTTAAACAAAACAAGAAGAAAAAGGATGATGAATAAGGGAGGATTTACATTTTTATATGTATTCCATATCAGAAGATATGGAACGAGTTGAAAGATAAAATAATATTCTCATCTTCATAGATAACACTATCACTCATCCTCATCCTCCAAGCTCTCAGGCAATTCCAAAGCCTCAATATGTCCAAGTGCCCCACTCCCTGCGATGCCTTGTAGTGATCCATACATCTCAGTCGTGTTCTGAAGTACTCCGTCTATGAGCTTTTGGCGGCGTTTCCAGCTTGCCATGAGGGAGCGGCGCTCTTTGTCCAATTCTGTTTGCATGGTCATGAAACCATCTACTATGGACTTCATCTGCATAGAAAATTCATTACCGGTGAGGTAGTTGTAGAGTAAGATCATTTTGTCACCTCTGTTCTCTTCACGCTGTACAGATTTATGTACACGAATAAGACTCTCACGAAGCAATGAAGCAGAGCCTTTAAATTCATCTAAACTACATACCCAAATACCATCCACAAAACCCATCCTATCCATGTCGTTAGGGTAGACAGAAGTAACCAACACCCCTAGATCTGCATTAACTTTAAGCATGTCTTGTTTGAGTTTTGTGATCCAACCATCTGACCATGCCTTTGTATTTTTAGACTCATAACAGATAACACCACAGTTTTGTAATTCACGTGTGTGGATGGTCTGTACACAGTCAGCACCAAATGCACCTTTTTTAACCTCATCTACTGTGTCGAACGGGAACTGAGAGTTTAGCCACTCTTCTATGGCAAGTTCCAGAGCCTCACCTTGTAGCTGCATGGAACCTTGTTCTGACTTCCTCTTGGCATCATCTAGGCTTCGTTTCATCTGTTCTATCTGTTCATCTTTAGCTTTAAGTTTTAGCTCGTTAGCTTCAAGTACTTGTTTTGCTAAAAGTTCTTTCTCTTCTTGTACTTGCTTAAGGAGTTTCTCTTTTTCTAGTTTAAGTTCATCACCCAGTGCTTTTTGTGCTTCTAGTTTGGCTGCTGAGGCTATCTCTTCTTTTTCTCTTTTGAGTTTTTCTATCATTGCTTTAGAGGCATTGAGCTCTTGTACCTGCTTTGACTTCTCTTCAAGTTCTTTTTGAAGCAATGCCATAGACTCACTTTGTTCTTCTACCAACTCTTTTTTAAGAGCATCTTGAAGCTTTGCACGTTCAAGTTTAAGCTGTGCATGTGTCGCTTTACGTAGTTCATCATCAAACTTCTCTTTCTCTTCTTTGAGAGCATCCTCTTTGGCTTTGAGTGTGTCAAGATGTGTTTTATACTCTTTACGTTTTGCTTCTATCTCATCTTTAAGTTTTTTTTGATCTTGGAGATGCTGTTGTTTAAACTTCTCTTCTATTTGATGGTAAAATATCTCATCTATATCTATATGGGTTCCACAGTTTGGACATTTGATGGTGTTTTGAGTTGACATGACACTTCCTAGATTCTAAGTAGTATAATCATATCAAAAAATCTATATCACCTAGTAAATATCTGTCATTTTGTCATATAATAATAAAAAAGGATTCTTGTGAGACTCTTCATCGCTTCACCTGTCATCATAGATAACTATGCTTCCATCAAAAAAGATTTTAAAGATATCATCGAAGGAAAGTGGGTTGATGAGAAGAAACTGCATCTTACGTGGATCTTTCTAACTGAGCATCCTACCCTTAGTGATACAAAAGAAAAGATGGGACCACTGACAAATCTGGAGAGTGAAGTAGAGATAGCTGAACTTGGGTACTTTGGGACACCACCTCGCATACTGTTTGCCAAGGCAGAGCAGAAAGCACTCTATGAAAAAGCCAAAGAATTTAAAGCAGCTGGCTTTGATCTCTACCGCTTCAAACCGCACATTACTCTCTGCCGCATAGAAAAGATACTTGACTATAAAGCCTATAAAGAGAAAATGAAAACCTATAGAGAGGGATCCTTAGGGACTATCTTGCCAAAGATCATTCTATATGAGAGTAAACATTCATCCAGAGGGATGAAGTATCAGAGCCTTTA
>CBFHPE010000012.1:0-27596 GCA_965657515.1 Sulfurovum sp. | reverse complement strand
CTATCATGACACGTCCGTATCCAGTAGGGTCTTCAAGTTTTATCACCGACATGTTTATATCAGCATCTCCACTTGTCAGTGCAAGCAGAGAGTCTTTGGTAATGAGTGGCATATCTCCATTCAAGATCAATGTGCGTTCGTGTATGGTTTTTACACCTTTCATCGCACCGCCGGTACCTGGGAACTGTTCTGCATCTTGCATATGAAAATGTATACCGTTGTATTGTTTTTCTATCTCATCTTGTATACGCCCTGCTTGATGATAAAGTACAACCGTGATGTCATCAGATATTTCCTGTGCTGCATCTATAGCATGAAATAACATTGATTTACCAGAGATTTCATGAAGTACTTTTGGTGTATTAGACTTCATTCTTGTACCTTGACCTGCAGCGAGTATCACAACACTTATAGACATTATTTTGCACCTTTACGATAAAATACGAATATTATTTATTTATTGTGATTATATCCAATTGAATTTAAAGGTGTGAAATTTGAACTGTAAACATTTTGGAAGTTGTGGCTCGTGTGGACTTTTTGACATAACGTATGCAGAACAATTAAGACAAAAAGAACAAAGAGTCTCTACACTCTTAGAACCATTTTATACTGAAGATCTAGAAGTATTTGATTCTCCTACTTCTCATTATAGAGCTAGGGCAGAGTTTCGTATATGGCATGAGGGTGACAGATGTGATTATGCAATGGGTAACAGTGAGAAAAACGGTGCTATCAGCATAGAAGAGTGTCCCAAAGTCATTGAGCCTATTGAGAAACAAATGTGGAAACTTTTAGAAAAGATCAATGCTTCTACAGAAGTGTTAAAGAAACGTCTTTTTGCTGTAGAATTTTTGGCAACAACTACAGATGAGTGTCTTATTACAATGTTATATCATAGAAAATTGGATGATACCTGGTCTGGAGAAGCTAAACTTCTTGAAGCTGAATTAGACTGTAAGGTTATGGGAAGAAGTCGAAAACAAAAAGTGATCCTATCTGATGAATTTGTAACAGAAAAACTGGATATCGATGGTAAAACATTTACTTACGTAGAGTATGAAAGCGGGTTTACACAGCCAAACCCTGTGGTTAATGTCAAGATGATAGAATGGGCTATTAAACAAGCTAAAACCATAGGACATGGGGACTTTTTAGAGTCTTACTGTGGACTAGGGAATTTTACACTTCCTCTTTCACATTATTTTGATAAAGTATTAGCTACAGAGATAAGTAAACGCTCTATACATGCTGCACTGGAAAATTGTGAGTTGAACGGTGTAAATAATATCACTTTTGCAAGATTAGCCTCAGAAGAGATGACAGAAGCATTGAATGGAGTAAGGGAGTTTACCCGCTTACAAGATATCGACCTTAAAGCATACAACTTTTCAACAGTACTTGTTGATCCGCCTCGTGCAGGCTTAGATGAAGGGACGATCGAACTCATTTCAAATATAGATAACATTATCTATATTTCCTGTAACCCTGAAACATTGGCAAGAGATTTGGAGACACTTATACATACACACGATGTAGTAGAAGCTGCGATGTATGATCAATTTCCACATACATCACATGTAGAGAGTGGTGTTTTCTTACGTAAAAAATAATGTTCTAGGCAGAGTTTAAGAGAATTTGCCTAAATGTTCATTACATCAATGCCATATGTTCAAGTTTTGTACAGTAGTTTTGTACAACTTTCATACCGGCATCTTTGGCCTTCTGTGCAGCATCATTGTTAACAAGTCCCAACTGTCCCCAAAATACTTTTACATCACCACGTTTGATACATGCATCTGCAACCGCATCAAATGCTTTTGGTTTTCTAAAGATATCAACCATATCTATCTCAAAAGGGATCTCAGCTAAAGAACGATAGACCTTTTCACCAAGTATCTCATCCTCTTTGGGGTAAATCGGTACGATCTTGTATCCTGCATTTTGAAGATATTTAGCAACCATATTGCTTGCTTTGCTTTCATCAGGAGAGAGACCGAGTATGGCGATAGTTTTTACACTCTCAAAAATTTCTTTCATCTCTTCAGGGTTACTATTGACCAATGGCATTTCGCATTCCATGCTTTATCCTTAATTTTGATATAATTTCGTCAATTATTACCTAGGAAAGATAATGTTAGACTTAAACAACATAAAAAAAGCTTATGAAAGAGTATCTGGTGTAGTCCACAGAACTCCTTTCTCTTATGCACCTATTTTGAGCCAGTTAAGTGGATATGAAGTCTATTTGAAAAAAGAGAACCTTCAGCGTACAGGAGCCTTTAAACTTAGAGGAGCGTTCAATAAGATAGCAACACTTATAGAAGCTGGAGATAAAGGTGGCGTAGTCGCTGCATCTGCAGGAAATCATGCCCAGGGAGTAGCTTTTGCTGCAAAACATTTTGGTATTGAAGCAACGATCATTATGCCGGAGTCAACTCCTCTTACTAAGATCCAAGGTGTGAAAGAATTTGGTGCCAATGTTATACTCCATGGTACAAATTATGATGAGGCTTATGTTTATGCCGTAACCTTTGGTGAAGAGAATAATTTTACTTTTGTGCACCCTTTTACAGATGATGAAGTGATGGCAGGGCAGGGAACTGTGACACTTGAGATGTTGGAGCAGATCCCAGACCTTGATGCAATGATCGTTTGTGTTGGCGGTGGAGGACTTATCTCTGGGATGTCTGTTGCGAGCAAAGCATTACGTCCGGAATGTAAGGTGATCGCTGTTTCAGCAGAAGGTGCACCGGCTATGAAACAATCTTATGATGCTAAAAAAGCTATAGATACCACTTCGGTACGTACTATAGCAGATGGCATAGCTGTGCGTGATACTTCACCAATCACATTAGAACATATTTTAAACAATGTTGATGCATTTGAGACAGTATGCGAAGATGAAATTGCTTCGGCTATTTTATTTTTACTTGAGCGTCAAAAAGTACTGGTCGAAGGTGCAGGTGCCGTTGGTGTTGCTGCATTAATGCATGGAAAGATAGATCTTCCTAAAGGTGCAAAAGTAGGTATTACATTAAGTGGAGGAAACATTGATGTAACGATGCTTTCACTTATCATAGAAAAAGGATTAATGAAGTCCTCACGAAAAATGAAACTTCTGGTCACTCTTATAGATAAACCGGGTGCACTTCAGTCATTCACACAGATTCTTACAGATATCTCAGCAAATATCGTTCAGATAGGATACGACAGAACTTCTATAGATCTAGAGTTCGGTGATGCACATGTTACGGTATCACTTGAGACCAAAGGTGTTGAACATCAAGAACAGATACGTACAAGATTGAAAGAAGGTGGGTTCAGTTTTAGAGAGGAACGTTAATGATAGCCATTGATCTAGGCTCCAATACAGTACGTGTATTACACTATGATTGCAAGAATGAAAAACATATTTTTTCTTATGAAAAGGTAGTCAAAACTGCGGATGGACTTAGCAAGACCGGACTTATAAATGATGCTGCTGTCTCTAGAATCATAGAAGCATTACAAGATATGCAGACAAAAGTTGACTTTGATGCTGCACCACTTAGAGCAGTGACAACAGAGGCAGTACGTAGAGCTTCCAATGCAAATACTGTTTTAGCCAAAATAGAACAAGAGACCGGTGTTGCTTTTGAAATGATATCAGGAGAAGAAGAAGCAAGACTTACTTTACTAGCAGTAAAGAATAGATTACAAAAACTGCAATATGCTTCAGATACTTTTGTTGTGATAGACATTGGCGGGGGTTCTACAGAACTTATATTCCATTTTGGTGATGAGAGTATCAGTAGAAGTTTCCCCGTGGGCATTGTGACCATTGCGCAAACTTATGAGACACTAGAGAAGATCGAGGAAGCACTGCCTGGTGAGATGTTTGAGATGCAGAAGTTTTGTGCAGAGATGTGCGCTACAAAAACTAAACCACACTCTTTTGTAGCCACAGCAGGTACACCTACAACAGTTGCATCAATGAAACTCGGGTTTACTCATGAGACCTATGACAGCAGTAAGATAAACGGTACATTGTTGCTCAAAGATGAGTTGGACTTTTATCTGCAAAAGTTACTCAGTCTTTCTTTGGAAGAACGAGAAATAGCTGTGGGAACAGGGCGTTCTGATCTTATATCAGCGGGAATACTTATCTATAAGCAGCTTTATAAATTGTTAGAATACGAACAGTGTGTGGTTGTAGACGATGGGCTGCGTGAAGGTGTGGCTTTGGAAATGTGTATTTCATAAACTTAAAACTCTAACCTTTTTACGCTATAATCATCAAAAATATTAAAATTGGAGTGTAAGCCATGCAAATGTCTGGTGCACAAATGGTGTGTGAAGCGATCATCGCAGAGGGTGTTAAGACCGTATTTGGTTACCCTGGCGGGGCTATCATGCACGTTTATGATGAAGTTTTTAAGCAAGAGGGGTTCGAACATATCTTGAACCGTCATGAACAGGCTTCTGTTCATGCGGCTGATGGGTATGCAAGAGCTACAGGTGAAGTGGGGGTAGCTATGGTTACTTCTGGACCAGGGTTTACTAATGCAGTTACTGGACTGGCAACAGCATATATGGACTCTATTCCTTTGGTTGTCATCTCTGGACAGGTACCATCTTCACTCATAGGTACAGATGGATTCCAGGAAATAGATGCCGTAGGTATATCAAGACCGTGTACAAAACATAACTTTTTGGTACGTTCACTTGAAGAGTTACCGCGTATTTTAAAAGAAGCATTTTACATAGCACGATCAGGAAGACCTGGACCGGTCCTCGTAGATATCCCTAAAGATATCACTGTGGATGTTGGTGAGTTTGTTTATCCTGATTCTGTAAATATCCCAACCTACAAGCCTACATATAAAGGTAACAATAGACAGATAGAAAAAGCTGTTGAAGCTATTAAGAATGCAAAAAAGCCATTGCTTTACATCGGTGGTGGTGCTGTACTTTCAGATGCCTATAAGCTTATTCGAGAATTAGCAGAAAAAACACAGATACCTGTCGTTGAGACACTTATGGCATTGGGTGTAATGGGTGCGGACAATCCATTAAGACTAGGTATGCTTGGTATGCATGGTAACTATGCGTCCAATATGGCGATGTCTGAAACGGATCTTGTTATTTCTCTTGGAGCAAGGTTTGATGACAGGGTAACAGGAAAACTTTCTGAATTTGCAAAATATGCAGATATTATCCATGTAGATATAGATGCTTCGAACATTGGTAAATTGGTTCATGTTGATTATCCTATTGTAGGTGATGTCACTGAAGTTGTAACAAAAATGTTAGAACAATTGGACGACGTTAATCCTGATAGATATGAAGCATGGAGAGGAATATTGAAGCGTTATGATGAACTTCATCCTCAGTCTTATGTGGATTCTGATGAGGTTATTAAACCACAATGGGCCATTGAGCGTATCGGTCAGCTTATCGGCAAAGATGCGATCATTACTTCAGATGTTGGACAGCACCAAATGTGGGCAGCGCAACACTATCCGTTCGATAGACCTCGTCAATGGATAAACTCTGGTGGACTAGGGACCATGGGCTTTGGTTTCCCTGCAGCACTTGGAGCAAAGAGAGCATTTCCTGAAAAGACAGTTGTAAATGTTACAGGTGATGGATCGATCTTGATGAACATGCAAGAGTTGGTTACAGCAGCCGAGTATAAGATACCAGTGATCAATCTTATCCTCAATAATCATTTCTTAGGAATGGTAAGACAGTGGCAGACATTTTTCTATGAAAAGCGTTACTCTGAAACAGACTTGAGCTTCCAACCAAACTGGAAAGCTTTAGCAGAAGCATGTGGGGGTATCGGTTATGATGTTACGACAAAAGCTGAGTTTGATGCAGCTATCAAAGATGCTATAGAGCAAGATAAAGTATGTTTTATGAATGTTGCAGTAAACCGTTTTGAAGATGTACTTCCGATGGTACCGGCAGGGGGAGCACTCTTTAACATGATGCTGCCACAGAAAACAGAAGGGGGGACGAAATAATGGCAAATTCTATTAATGAAAGACGTGTTATCTCCGTTATCGTACTGAATGAAAGTTCTGTACTTGCACGTGTTACTGCTCTTTTTGCAGGCCGTGGATATAATATCGAGTCTTTGACCGTTGCACCTATCCCTGAATCTGATATGTCACATATCACTATAGCGACCAATGGTTCTGCTAAAGTGATGGAACAGATTACTAAACAGCTTCATAAACTCATTCCTGTTTATAAAGTTATCGAGCATGAAGAGATGGTTGAAAAAGAAATGGTTTTAGTTAAGTTCCCTATCGCTGAAAACCTGGCAGATATTTCAGTACTTTCTGCTGCTTATAATGGCGGTGTGGTGAATGTAGGTCAAGAAATGATCATCGTTATGGCTGCTGATGAACCTAAGCGTATCAAGCACTTTATAGAAGCAGCACAGCGCTACAATCCTTGTGAGGTTGTACGTGGTGGTGTTGTGGCGATCGAGCGATAATTAGCAAGGCTTAATTTATGTAGTGCAGGTATTCTTTCTGCACTACCATTCTAAAAGGAGATATCCTTATGACTTACAAACTCTCTCAAATTACTCAAGAAATAGACTTAGCTTTTACTGCTGATGATGTTGATATAAGCGGTATTCATACTCTTAGTGAAGCGACATCCACACAACTCTCTTTTTTTACAGACAGTAAGTATGCATCACAACTTCCAGAGACTAAAGCAGCAGCAGTATTTATAGATGAAAAACATGCTGATCTTTTACCTTCTGGCACTATTGCACTCATAACAGATGAAGCGTATCTCAAGTTGGCACTTGCATCAAAGTTTTTTGCACATAAATTAGTAACAAATGGTACAGATCCTGCTATGGGTGAAGGTTGCGATATAGATCAATATGTACGTTTTGGTGATAATGTGACACTTGGAGACAATGTCACAATTATGGCCGGATGTTATGTTGGGGACAATGTAGTAGTTGGATCAAATACCCTGTTATATCCAAATGTAACACTGTACCATGGTAGTAAGGTAGGAGAGAGATGTATCATACATGCAGGTACGGTCATCGGATGTGACGGATATGGTTTTGCACATACAAAACTTGGAGAACATGTAAAGATATACCAAAATGGTAATGTTATAGTAGAAGATGATGTAGAGATAGGTGCTAACTGTGCCATTGACAGGGCAGTATTTGGTACAACATATATACGTAAAGGTACCAAGCTTGACAACCTTATACAGATCGCACATAATTGTGATGTTGGCGAACACACACTTTGTGCTGCACAAGTAGGACTTGCAGGTTCTACGACTCTGGGTAGAAATGTTGTAATGGGTGGCCAGAGTGCTACAGCGGGGCATTTAGAAGTTGGTGCCTTTGCGACGATCGCAGGTAAAGGCGGTGTGACTAAATCTCTTGAAGGGGGAAAAACCTATGCAGGTTTCCCGGCAATCGACCATAAAATGTGGTTACGTACGCAGGCAAAAATAGCAGGTTTGTTAAAAGGTAAAAAATAATATAAAAATTGTGATATAATCAATTTTCAAATATCAAATAACTGAGCTTAATACGAAGCTTTAGTGAGAGGAATTGAGTATGGGCTTTGCCCATGCTCAAGGAGAATATAATATAACAAAAAGGAATTATAATGAGCGGAACAGTTACAAATATAGATGAAATGACCCTAAGTGGTACGAAAGACGGAAAGATCACTATCACAACGGTAGCACAACCTTATGGACCAAAAAGTGAGTCTGTGGCAAGTATAGGAATTTCTCTTCAGGCAGGTGCCGAAGAGCCAGATTGGAAAGTACATATTCCTAAAGCAAACATCGATGCAGTCATCAATGCTTTGCAAGAGGCCAAAAAAAGCCTATAGATAAAAACAGTTTATGGATTAAAAATTTTATAAATAAAGTATCTAATATAAAGATAGTCTAAAATGGTGATCTATACCATTTTAGACTTCAGAGTGTTTCATCACTTTATATGTTTCTAGTGCTCTTTGCATTGAATCAGGATCTGGAACTTTTCTTCCAGCGATATACCCGACTATATTACCATCATCATCAAGTTTTGGTTTTATCCATACGACAACGTTATAGTATTTGCCTTCTGATGTCATATTGCGAACAAAACCTTCCCAGTAGCTTCCACCCTTGATCGTTTCCCACATACCTTTGAATGCAGCTTTTGGCATATCTGGATGTCTGTTAATATTGTGCGGGGAACCAATGAGTTCTTCTTTTGTATAGCCTGTAAGATCTCTAAATTTACGGTTAGCATAGGTGATGATACCGGCAGTGTCCGTCTCTGTGATCATTACACCACCATCAAATATAACTTCTTCGTCTATAGGATCAGGTTTGGTGATCTCTTTACCGGTTTTTATATTTTTAATTGTTTGCCCCATGTTTTCCCCTTACACTATAATAGTGTGATGATTAAATTGTAATTAAAAGTTTTTATCAGGACAGAAATGTATAAATCAACGTTTATATAAGGTGTAATTTGGCGATCTTCGTGAGACCCATAACTTTCTGTCCCCACTTCACAGTGAGTTTAGCTTTTCTATAGTTAATTATAATTAATAATGATTAGAAAAACCTTGATATTGATTGTCTACTTGTCAATAAAACTTAAATCAGAGTTTTTCAGCACATACTTTGCTACAATACGGCAATAATATCTAAACCTGACAAGGACACTTTATTGACTTCAGGTTATAAGGAACCATTTTGTCTATCACACAGCAGATAAAATCTTTACTGGAACAGCGTATACTCGTTATAGATGGTGCCATGGGTACACAGATACAAGATCTGGAAGTGCCCACTGAAGCATGGATAGATGAGAAAGGTGTGGACCAAGAGGGATGTAATGAACTTTTAAATCACACAGCACCTGAACTTATAGGACGTATACATAAACGATACGCTATGGCCGGGGCGGATCTTCTTAAGACAAATACATTTGGAACCATGCCTTGGGTACTTGATGAATACCAGATGGGAGAACGTGCTTATGAACTTTCACGTAAAGGTGCAGAACTGGTTTCTGAAGTGTGTGATGAATATGGTACAGAAGAATCACCTAAATTTGTTCTGGGCTCCATAGGTCCAGGAACAAAACTTCCTTCATTGGGACACATTCATTACGATGAGATGTATGAAGGATATAAACTTTGTGCTTTAGGACTTATAGATGGGGGTTGTGACCTGTTCTTACTTGAGACATGTCAGGATCCTCTTCAGATAAAAGCAGCGCTTCATGCCTGCCAAGCTGCAAATGAAGAGCGAGACATCAAACTTCCTATTATGGTATCTGTGACCATTGAACTTTCAGGCTCTATGCTTATAGGTACTAATGCAGAGACGATCGTGACCATTTTAGAACCTTTTGACATACTTTCACTCGGTTTTAACTGTGGTACAGGACCTGACCAGGTTAAAAAACATTTAAAAACCTTAAGTCAACTCTGTGCCATACCTATCTCTATACATGCCAATGCAGGACTTCCTCAAAACAAAGGTGGATACACTTATTACCCTATGGGGCCTGATGAATTTACTGAAAAACAGTTAGAATTTACTGACTTTGATGGTGTGAGTTTTCTTGGTGGATGTTGTGGTACAACGCCTCAGCATATCCAAGCACTTAAAAAGGCTGTAGAGGTCATAAAACCTAAAGTCCCTACAGGAAGCATAGCACCTAGTGTCGCTTCACTTTTTAACACAACGGAGCTCTTTCAAGAACCAGCACCACTGCTCATCGGTGAACGGTCAAATGCAACGGGTTCAAAAGCATTTAGAGAACTCATATTGGCCAGCGACTATGAGGGAACACTTACTGTAGGGCAAGCTCAGGTTCGTGATGGTGCACATATGCTTGATGTGAACGTGGAGTTTGCAGGACGTGATGGTGCAAAAGATATGAGAGCAGTGATGGAACTGTATAATCAAAAGATACCTTTACCTCTTATGCCAGATGCCACAAGACCAAATACGATTGAAGAGGGACTTAAATGTATAGGTGGAAAACCTATTATCAATTCAACCAATCTTGAAGATGGTGAAGAGAACTTTGAGACCTACTGTAAGCTGGCTAAGAAATATGGGGCTGTACTTGTTTGTCTAGTGATCGATGAAGAGGGGATGGCAAGGAGCAAAGAGAAAAAAGTAGCAGTTGCTAAACGTATGTATGAACTTGCAGTGAACAAACATGGTCTGGAACCTCAAAACATCATGTTTGACATGCTTGCATTTACCGTTGGTACGGGTGAAGAAGAAGATAGACTTGCTGGTAAGAATGCCTATGAAGCGATAAAAGAGATACATGAAATATATCCTAAAGTAGGTTCTACACTTGGACTTTCAAACATTTCTTTTGGTTTGGAAAAAACAGCAAGGTTCTACTTAAATTCAGTCTTTTTACACCATTGTATTCAAGCAGGAATGACTTCTGTGATCATCAATGTAAAGCATATCATCCCATTAGCAAAAATGACAGAAGATGACATTGCTATATGTGAAGAGCTACTGTTTACACCGGATCAGGATTCTCTCTTTAAATTCATAGAACATTTTTCAAATGCAACAGTGGATGAAGATGCTGCAGATGAAGCATATGAAGCTATGTCAAATGAAGGGAAGATCAAACAACTGCTTATGGATGGTGATAAGGAACGTATGCTTCCATTAGTGGAAGAAGCACGTCACGAAATACATCCTGATACCATTGTTAATGAACATCTCATTGATGCTATGAAAGTAGTAGGTGAGCTATTTGGTTCTGGGCAGATGCAGTTGCCTTTTGTATTGCAAAGTGCAGAGACCATGAAAACAACTGTGGACTACCTAAACCCGTATCTTACTAAACAGGAAAAAGAGACAGATACCACACTAGTCATCGGGACAGTGAAAGGTGATGTGCATGATGTAGGAAAAAACCTTGTAGATATCATTCTCTCAAACAATGGCTTTAAAGTGGTAAACGTAGGGATAAAAACAGACTTGCAAGAGTATTTGGATGTTGTAGAAGGACAGGCTATCCAAGCTGTAGGTATGTCAGGACTGTTGGTGAAATCTACAGCAGTAATGAAAGAGAACCTTGAAGAGATGGCAAAGATGGGTATGGAGATACCTATACTTTTGGGTGGTGCAGCATTGACACGTTCTTTTGTGGATGACTTCTGTAGGCCTATCTATAAAGGTCCTATCTTTTACTGTCGTGATGCCTTTGATGGAGTGATCGCTATGTCTCGCATAGAAAAGTATAATGAAGATAACTCTGTAGGCTTAGACACACGTTTGGCTGGAGATATGGTAGAACGTGAAGAGAAGGTGAAAAAAGAGGTGGTCATCCCTCCTTTTGAAGAGATACAAATGCCAGAAGCGCAAGCTGTTCCTACACCACCATTTTGGGGACGACGTGTACTTCAAAAAGAAGACTTGGATCTAGAGATGATCTTTAATTGGGTAAATCAAAAAACAGTGATAAAAATGCACTGGGGTTATAAATCCAAAGGTATGGACAAAGAGGAGTATGAAAAACTGCTTGATGAGACTGTTTATCCTGCCTATGAACGTTTGAAAAGAGAGTTTATAGACAAAGGGTTGTTTGAACCAACCATTATCTACGGTTACTACCCGTGTAGGTCGAATGACCAGGAGTTATACATATTTGATGAGTCAGAGGGGTGGAATGTTGATGCCAATGCGAACCAAGAACCGTTAGATAAAGCCATTGGCAGAGCAGTAGGCACTTTCTCTTTCCCAAGACAAGGTAGAAAACCGCACCGTGCACTCTCGGACTTTTTCAAGCACGAAAGACATGATGTCATGCCGCTTACTTGTGTGAGTGCAGGGGCTAAGTTCTCAGCGTATGAGAAAGAGCTTTACGATGCTGGTAAATACTTGGAATACAATATGGTACACGGGTTCTCTGTTGAATTAGCAGAAGCCTTGGCAGAAGTAGCCCATAAGCAGATACGTCTAGACTTGAATATTGCCGATAATGAAGGTGGTTCACTGCGTGATGTACGTATGAACCGTTACCAAGGTGCGAGGTATTCATTTGGATACCCGGCATGTCCAGATCTTGAACAAAGCAGATTAATCTTTGATCTTTTAAATCCTGAGGAATTTGGGATAGAACTCTCTGAAACGTTCCAGATACATCCGGAGCAGAGTACAACGGCACTTGTTGTACATCACTCAAAAGCCACCTATTATTCAGTATAGTATTATTTTTTAAAGAATATAAAGGGAAAACTTATGGAACTTAAAAAAGGTATGTATAGACATTACAAAGGTAATTCATATGAAGTTTTGATGACCGCGAAACACTCTGAAACAGAAGAATGGATGGTAATCTATAAATCACTCTATGGTGATAAAGGGATGTGGGTACGTCCTTATGAAATGTTCATTGAAAAAGTTGAAGTGGATGGCGTGTCTATGCCACGTTTTGAAAAAATAGAAGGTGAGTGTTAGATACCTTCCATTTTACTTGCCTCAAAACTTATTAGATTTTCTCCTGAAAACTTAAAAACTAGTTCTATCGGGCGACAGCATACTTCACAGTCTTCTATATATTCACTTGATTCTTCATCTGGATCGAGTATCATAGAGATGCTTTCCCAGCAGTATGGACAAGTAAAAAAATGTTCCACTATTTATTTTCTTTCTTTTTAAAGAGGTTTGTAAACCACTCTGTACCTGCACATCCTGAAGTTGTACACCCTTGTTGTTGATTTCTAACTGCCATAATATTACGTATAAGCAGTGCAAGAAAACCAAAAGAGACAAGCAGTTGAAAAATGCCTATTAGCCATTGTCCCTGTATCAGACTTTGAATAGCAAAACCAAATAATAGTATAGTAACGATGAGACACATGATTTATCTTCTTTTTTTATGAGATTGTACTATAATTTTGTAGATTATTTATGAGGATCATTATGTCAAAAATTATAGAACATTTTCAAACACTAACACAAATCCCCCACTGTAGTAAAAAATCAGATAAATTATTAGATTTTTTAGTTACTTTTGCAAAAGAGAGAGATTACACTGTTGAAGTAGATGAAGTTAAAAATATCTTTATAACCAAAGGATTACCTAATCTATGTTTACAGGCTCACTATGACATGGTTTGTATGGGAAAAGCTCCCGTGATCGAGACATTTGTGGAAGAGGGTTGGATGAAAGCAGTAGACTCTTCTCTTGGAGCAGATAATGGCATGGCCATAGCAATGATGATGCAGCTTATGGATGAGAATGAAGATCTGGAGTTTTTACTAACTTCAGATGAAGAGATAGGCCTTATCGGAGCTAATGAAGTGGCATTTGATCTTAAAAGTCAGTATATGTTGAATTTAGACAGTGAAGACGAAGCAGAAGTGTATATAGGATGTGCCGGTGGTGTAGATATTACTGCGAGTAAACAAGACATTTATATTGAGGGAAAGGGTACCTGTTATGAAGTTGCTGTAAAAGGTCTGGTCGGTGGGCACTCTGGTGTTGATATCGATAAAGGTCTTCCTTCAGCCATTAAAGTGCTAGGTGCATATTTAGCAGAAAATAATGTAAGTCAATTGGCAAGTATCTATGCAGGAGAACGTCGTAATTCTATTCCTGCAAATGCAATAGCTATTGTCAGGAGTGAAACTGTATTGGAAAACAGTGGAGATGTGACTGTCCGAGAACTTCGTGAAACTCCCCAGGTATTTTCTGAAGGCGAAAAGACCATAGAGATGATAAATGCATTCAAACATGGTGTACATGCCCAAAATGAAGACCTTGGTATTCCTGATGTGAGTATCAATTTGGCTATTATTACTGCAGATGAAAAAGGTGGATTACTTGTAGAGACAAGCGCAAGAGCTATGGAGGCAGAAAAGTTAGAGATGATTTCTTCTGAAACTTTAGAGTTTTTTAAAGAGTATGGTTTTGATGTGGTACTGGAAGATAAATATCCGGCATGGAAACCGGATATATCTGATTTTACAAATTTAGTTAGTACAGAGATGAAAAAAGGTTTTGGAAAAACAAAAATGATGGCTATTCATGCTGGGCTTGAATGTGGTGTGATCGCAGAAAAATATCCCGAAATGAAGTTTGCATCCATTGGTCCAACGATACGTTATCCACACTCTACTAGAGAGCAAGTTCACTTAGAATCTGTAGCGAAAACGTACAGAGTGTTAGAAGCTATTATAAAAAGTGTGTGATTTTGATATAAGTCAATTTTTTAATAGTGCAATAGGAGTAGAATTAAAAAATATACTAATTATTAAGGAGCAATATGAAAACGATATTTCAGGATCTAGAATATTTACAAAAAGAGGTTAAAGATAAAAAAGCAAAAGAGATCATAAAAGAACTTGAAGAGAATTTTCACCTCTTAAAAACCAAGAGCGGGCTTTCTCAGTTGATGAATAAAAAGAAGCTTGCAAAGATCACACGTAATGTAGCTTATGAAGAAGAATTAAAAGCACTACAGGTTGAATTGATCAAGCTACAAAACTGGGTCTATGACAATAACAAACGTGTGATGATCATCTTTGAAGGGCGTGATGCTGCAGGTAAAGGTGGATCGATCAAACGTTTTACACAATACCTCAATCCTAGAAAATTTAGAGTAGTGGCGCTACAGAAACCTACAGAAGTAGAGACTGGGCAGTTCTATTTCCAACGTTATTTCCAACACTTGCCAAATCCAGGTGAGATCACTTTCTTCGATAGATCGTGGTATAACCGTGCTATCGTTGAACCTGTATTCGATTTTTGTACACCTGATCAGTATGAAAAGTTCATGAAAGAAGTACCTGAGATAGAACATGCACTCATGGATGATGGTATTATATTAATTAAACTGTGGTACTCGATCACTAAAGAAAATCAACAAAAGAGATTTAAAGAACGTATGACAAATCCGCTTAAACACTGGAAACTGAGTCCTGTAGATCAAAAAGCACAGGAGATGTGGGACAAAGTGACATACTATAAAGAAGAGATGTTCTCTCGTTCGCATACAAGTTATGCACCATGGGTCATCGTTGACAGTAATGATAAGAAGCGAGCAAGATTAGAATCTATACGATATGTACTTTCTAAAATAGATTATGAAGGTAAAGATGATGCTAAAATAAATCTTCATCATGATCCTGAGATCGTTGAACGTTATCACAGAATCTCACATAATGAGAATTAAACTTTAAAAGTCTGAGTGGTTTTACAGTGTGCTTCCATGAAGCACCCTTCACATTCAGGTTTAACAGCTTTACATTTGTATCTGCCAAAGAGTACCATCGCTTGGTGGAGCAGGTGTAAGTCAGTTTTAAACTTTTTCGTTAACTCTTCCTCACATTTTACTGCTGTTTTTGCATCACTTAGTCCAAGACGATGTGCGACTCTATAGACATGTGTATCAACAGCCATAAGGTTGGCTCCTGCATACTCTATCATCACAACATTTGCAGTTTTTTGTCCTACACCGGCCAGCTTAACAAGTTCATCGCGCTCCAAAGGTACTTCGTTATCATAGTTCTCTACTACTGATTGTGCCATTTTGATGAGGTTCTTGGCTTTGTTGTTAAAAAATGAGCAGGTATTAATGTATGATTTTACATCATCAAGATCAGCATTTGCAAGGCTTACAGGGTCAGGAAAGGCATTAAAGAGAGCAGGGCTTATGATATTGACACGTTTGTCTGTACATTGTGCAGAAAGCATGACTGCAATGAGTAATTCATAGAGGTTAGTATAGTTCAGTTCAGTTAGTGAATCCGGGTAATGTTCTAAAAAGATACTTTTTATCTCTTCAATCTCTTTTTTTGTTGCTTTTTTGACTTTTGCCATATCAATATGCCCTTATCTAATTGTAATAGGAATAAAATCATAGCACATTAATGAATGATTTACCCAAGAGGGATATAATAATCGTTATTAAATTTAGCATATAAGGATTTTAAATAATGCAAAAACTAACCAAGGCTTCATTATTAGCAGCAATGATATTGACTACTTCTGTAGTAGCATCAGATATTTTAGTTACTGTAAATGGTAAAAATATTACTAAACAGGACGCACAGGCTTTTGTGACAGCTTCAGCACCTCAGGCAAACTTTGCACAACTCTCTCCTGAAGATCAAAAACTTGTGGTCAACAGATTGATAGAAAAATCACTTTTTACTGAACTTGCAGCTAAAGAAGGTATAGATAAAAAACCTGAATTCAAAAGAAATATGGAAAAAATAAAAGATGAACTTCTTGTTAACATGTGGATGAAAGCACAAATGGATAATGCCATAGTAAGTGCGAGTGAAGCGAAAGAATTCTATGAAAAGAACAAAGATAAATTTATGGAAAAAGCATCTATGCATGCACGACATATTTTAGTAGAAAATGAAAAAGGTGCACAAGAGATCATTGATTCGGTTAAAGGACTGACAGGAGAAGATCTAAAAAACAAGTTTATAGAACTTGCAAAAACAAAATCTACTGGTCCTTCTGGTCCTCAAGGTGGTGACCTGGGAACATTTACAAAAGGTCAAATGGTACCGGAATTTTCAAAGGTTGCATGGTCACTCAATAATGGAGAGATATCAACAACACCTGTAAAAACCCAGTTTGGTTATCATGTGATCTATCTTGAAAATAAAGAAGATGCAAAGCCAAGTTCTTACGAACAAGTAAAAGAGAAGATCATTGCTACTTTAAAACAACAGCAGTTTGCAACGAAGATCACTGAAGTGGCAAAAGAGCTTAAGAGTAAAGCAAAGATCGTTGATATGACTGCTAAAGAAAATAGTCAAAAATAATTTTTGACATTATAAATAGGGAAGAAGAATGGGAAGAAAAATTGTTTTTGTAGGTTTATCGTTAAGTTTGATTCTAAGCAGTGTATCTGCAGATGCGTTGAAGAATTCTTTGACAAATATCATGAATACAAAAGAAGAATCAACGATGGTGGACCTTGGTAATATTAATCTAAATAAAAAGCCTACTGTGAAGAAAAATAGATCAGCAAATGCAGTCATTGCTACAGTGAATGGCAGTAATGTACTTAAAAAAGAAGCTGATTCTTATCTGTCACAGCGTACACAAGGTAAAGTAACAGATTTTGATACTTTGCCTGCAGATCAGCGTTCAAGATTGGTCCATGAACTTTCTTTACCGATCCTTGCTTTGGATGCAGCAAAAAATGGTTTATCTGACAAAGAGAAAGAGGCTGTTTATACGCGAATATGGATGCAAAAAGAGGCACGTAAAGTTAAAATAAGTGATGATGATGCTTTAGGCTTATACAACCAGTTAAAAAAAGAAGCTGAAGATGCAAACGCAACAGACCCTATTCCTCCATTTGAAAAGATAAAAGACAGACTTAAAGCACAAATGGTCGAAAAAACAGTTATTGGCAAATTAATGAAAGATGTCGAGATAAAAGTCTATTAATTACGAATAGGAAAATATTCGCTAAAATACGCACAAAATATAATCTAAAAGGAAATGAAGAAATGAAAAAAACACTAGCTATATTAGGCTTAACAGCAGTATTAAGTACATCAACTTTACTTGCAGCAACTGCAGGATCAGTAAATGGCATGAATATTACTGTTGAGGAAGCAAATGAAGCATTGAAAGTATTGACAAAAGGTCAAAAAACATGGGATGCACTTCCTGCTGATGGTAAAACACAGTTGATACAGATGATGGCACCTGCAAAGTTGGTAGCAGCAGAGGCTAAAAAATCTTTAACAGAAAAAGAGAAAGAAGCTGCACTTGCAGGGTTTTGGATGCAAAAAAGTATGGCGGCTACTCAGATAACTGATGAGGAAGCTAAAGCAGCATATGAGAAGATGAAAGAAGAAGCTAAAAAGGCTAAATCTACAGAACAAATACCACCATTTGAAGCTGTGAAAAACAACATTAAAATGCAATTGGCACAGGGAAAAGTAGTTAGTAATTTGATGAAAAGTGCAAAAATAGAAGTAAAATAAGTTTTAAGAGGATTTGTAAATGTCTACAAAAGTTTTAGATGTAGTAAATGCAGGAGTAGTCACAGGTGATGATCTTCAAAAGCTGTTTAAAGTGGCAAAAGATGAAGGTTTTGCACTCCCTGCGGTTAATGTAGTAAGTACATCTTCGATCAATGCAGTACTTGAGTCAGCAAAAAAAGTTAATTCTCCGATCATTGTACAGTTCTCAAACGGTGGAGGTGCATACTATGCAGGTAAAGGGTTGCCATCAGAAGAAGCGGCCATTTTAGGTTCTATCTCAGGTGCACAACATGTACATACTGTAGCACGTGCATATGGCGTACCTGTTGTACTTCATACAGACCATGCAGCAAGAAAACTTCTTCCATGGATAGATGCACTTCTTGATGCAAGTGAAGCGCACTTTAAAGCACACGGTATTGCTCTTTATTCTTCACATATGATAGATCTTTCAGAAGAGCCTATTGAAGAAAATATCGCTACATGTAAAGTTTACCTAGAGCGTATGGCCAAAATGGGAATGACACTTGAGATCGAACTAGGTGTAACCGGTGGTGAAGAAGATGGTGTAGATAACACAGATATCGATAATGCGCTGCTATACACACAACCTGAAGAGGTGGCATATGCGTATGAAGAACTTATGAAAGTATCTGACAAATTTACTATAGCTGCTTCATTTGGTAATGTACATGGTGTGTACAAACCAGGTAATGTAAGTCTTACACCAAAGATACTTGATAACTCACAAAAACACATAGAAGAGAAATATAATACTACTGTTAAACCTGTAGATTTTGTTTTCCATGGTGGTTCAGGTTCTGAACTCGCAGATATCCGTGAAGCTATCTCTTATGGTGCTGTGAAGATGAATATCGATACAGATACTCAGTGGGCATTTTGGGATGGTGTAAGAGGGTATGTGGCTAAAAATCATGATTATCTTCAAGGGCAGATAGGAAATCCTGATGGGGATGATAAGCCTAATAAAGGGAAATATGATCCTCGTAAGTGGCTCCGTGCTGGTGAGGAGTCTATGGTAGCTCGTCTTGAGCAGGCTTTTGATGATTTGAATTGTTTAAATCGTAATTAGGGTTTATCTTTTTGATAAATTTTCTTTTATCTTAATTGTGATGTTGTTTCTCTCTTTACTTTTCTAGAAAAGTAAAACAAAAGTCGTCTCTACTCTCGAATCGCTTCGCTTTCAAGGTCGTTCGTAGAGACAGGCACACTTCGTGTGATTAATGGAGGGTAATATGACTTTTGATCTTTCTTCTCCTATTGAAAAACACACTTTTGAAGGGCACTCTTTTTATTTAAAACGTGATGACTTACTTCATCCGGATTTTTCTGGAAATAAAGCCCGTAAATTTTATTATTTTCTTCAAAATGACTTTCCCAATATTACAACATTAGTCTCTTATGGTTCTGCGCAGTCTAATGCTATGTATTCACTTTCTGTATTGGCGAAAATGAGAGGGTGGAGGTTTGAGTATTATGTGGATCATATAGCCCAATATTTGCAAGACAATCCTCATGGAAATTATGCAGGTGCTTTAGAGAATGGTATGCATATCATTGTAGGGCAAAATATACCTCCTTTAATGGATAAAAACATATTATTGATAGAAGAGGGTGGACGGCAGAAAGAAGCTGAGTTTGGTATAGAAGTATTAGCAACTGAGATCATGGCGTGGCAAAGAGAAAAAGGTTTAAACAAAATCAATGTTTTTTTGCCATCAGGTACTGGAACAACAGCACTATATTTACAAAAATATTTACCTAACAATGTAGTTTATACCACAGCATGTGTAGGTGACAGTGATTATTTGAAAAAACAATTTTTAGAGCTAGAGAGTAATGAAAAAGATCATCCAAGGGTATTGAGTTTAGACAAAAAACACCATTTTGGAAAACTTTATAGAGAAAATTACAAAATTTGGCTAAAATTACATCAACAAACGGGAGTGGTCTTTGACCTCCTATATGATCCTTTGGGATGGCGAACTTTACTTGCTCATCCTGAGCTCTTTGCTAAACCTACACTCTACATACATCAAGGTGGTGTGTTGGGTAATGAGAGTATGCTCCCTAGATATAAACGAAAATATAAAAAAGAAGAGTTAGAAAATGAAAATATTTTACAGTAGTGATGATACTTTTGAAGCAAATTTTGATGAGCTTCTAGAACGTGGTAAAATGGATATTGAGGGTGTAACAAACATCGTCTCAGGCTTATTAAAAGAGATACAAACGGAAGGTAACACAGCACTGAAAGCACAGATAGCTAAGTTTGATCGTTGGGCACCAAAGGATGATGCTGAACTACTCGTCTCAACAGAAGATATGGCTAAAGCTTATGAGAACATAGATCCGGCACTTCGTGATGCTTTACATCTTGCATATGATCGTATAGAAGCGTATCACCAAAAACTCATGCCAAGTACGTGGATGGACACAGAAGCAAATGGAACGATCTTAGGACAAAAAGTTACTGCTGTTGATAGAGCAGGGCTTTACATCCCTGGTGGAAAGGCTGCTTATCCATCGTCACTGTTAATGAACGTTATCCCAGCACAAGTAGCCGGTGTTGAGGAGATCGTAGTATGTACACCTACACCTGATGATGAGATCAATGAGCTTTTACTTGCTGCATGTCACCTGTGTAAAGTAACACAGGTTTATAAAGTAGGTGGAGCTTCTGCGATAGGTGCAATGGCATATGGGACAGAGACTATTCCTAAAGTAGATGTTATCACCGGACCTGGGAATATCTTTGTAGCAACGGCAAAAAAATTGGTTTATGGTGATGTGAACATTGATATGATAGCAGGACCTTCAGAGATAGGTATACTTGCAGATGAGACAGCTAGAGAAGATTACATCGCTATAGACCTTCTAAGCCAAGCTGAACATGATGAGATGGCATCTTCAATCCTCATCACAACAGATGGTGAATTGGCAAATAAAGTAAGTGATAAAGTAGAAGAGTATCTTACTACCTTAAGTCGTGAAGAGATTGCAAGAAAGTCTATTGAAGAGCGTGGTGCGATCATTGTTACTTCTGATATGGATGAAGCTATTGCACTTATGAATGAGATAGCACCTGAACACTTGGAAGTCATTACCAAAGATCCTATGGGATTACTTGATGATATTAAACATGCAGGAGCTATCTTCCTAGGTGAAAATACACCAGAACCTATAGGTGACTATGTGGCAGGACCAAACCACACACTCCCTACAGGTGGAACAGCGAAGTTCTACTCACCGTTAAGTGTTGAACACTTCTTGAAAAAGTCATCGATTATTTCTATGTCTAAGCAAGGTATGAATGAGATAGGTGAACAGTGTGCACTTATCGCTAATACTGAAGGCTTAACAGCACATGAAGAGTCTGTACGTATCAGACTTAGAGACTAAAATACTACATCATTCCATATCTCTCGGTATGGAATACCTATGACCTGACTAGGAATAAAACACTTTCCTTCTATTTCAATTTTATATAAATTATTTAGTTACCTTTAAGATGAATTATGTGATATACTTATTTAGAGGAAAGGATAATTATGAAAAAAATATGGGTAGTGTTATTATTTAGTTCTTTAGTATGGGGAACATGGGGTACAGAGGTCACTTTTAAAGGAGAGAAGGTTGTTCTGAACAGTAATGGTTTAAAAGTTGGGGCAAAGGCACCAGCCTTTATAGCAGTCAATAAAGATTTTATGGAAGTAAGTATCGGTGGAGCGACGCAGAAAGTGCAGGTTATTGCTTTTGTTCCTTCTTTTGATTCAGAAGTATGTAAATTAGAAACGATCGCTTTTAATAAAAAAGTATCTAAAATGAAAAATGTTGAGGTTATCATGGTATCTAAAGATCTACCTTTTGCTATAAGTAGATTTTGTCATGATAACAGCATTAAAAATGTAAATACGGTTTCAGATTATAAAGATGCAAATCATGCATTGAGATATGGTGCGACTATCTCGTCACCACCATATTTGGAAGGTTTTTTTAGCAGGGTTGTCTATGTTGTTAATACAGAAGGTGAAATAACATACAAAGAAGTTGTAAGAGAAATTACTGATGAGCCTAATTATGATAAGATCATTGAAGCTGTAAATAGTTTGTCAAAATAATAAAATGTACTTTTAAAATCTAAACTTTATAAGTGTAAAAATAAATGATTGTTTGGTGAAAAGTGGCGCGGTGGACGAGACTCGAACTCGCGACCCCCTGCGTGACAGGCAGGTATTCTAACCAACTGAACTACCACCGCGCATAAACACTATAAAAAATGGTGACCCTTCATGGATTCGAACCATGGGCCCACTCCTTAAAAGGGAGTTGCTCTACCAACTGAGCTAAAAGGTCATTTATGGCGCGGTGGACGAGACTCGAACTCGCGACCCCCTGCGTGACAGGCAGGTATTCTAACCAACTGAACTACCACCGCACATAAACACTATAAAAAATGGTGACCCTTCATGGATTCGAACCATGGGCCCACTCCTTAAAAGGGAGTTGCTCTACCAACTGAGCTAAAAGGTCATTTTTTGACTTAAACTTTCGAATAAGTGGACGGAATTATAGCTCAGAAAGCTTTGATTGTCAAGAGATTTTACGGAAATATTTTAAATTTCCAAGACTTCTCCTAATTTCCTTATGGCAAACGCTGTGGATTGTTCCTGAATAGCATTTCTATCACCTGTGAAAAAGCACTTAAATACTTCCTGTCCAGTAGGAGTTTTTAAACCTATATAGACAGTCCCTACAGGCTTAAGATCAGTTCCTCCAGTAGGACCTGCAATACCAGAAACAGCTATGGCATAATCACTTTTTATTGTTTCTGTCAGGCTTGATATTCCTTTTAGCATCTCTTCAACACATTGAGCACTAACAGCTCCATAATTTTCCAGTGTGTTTTGAGTGACTCCCAGCCAAGCCTGTTTTATCTCATTTGAATAACTCACTACAGAACCATAAAAGATTTCAGATGCCCCACTTATGGAAGTGAATGCCGCAGCCAACCTCCCACCAGTACAAGACTCAGCAAAAGAAATGGTCTGCTTCTGCTCAGTAAGCTTTAAAACAATTTTTTCAACATTTTCATAATTTATTTTCATACTAAAAGTATACCAAAACCTCCTATTAATCACGCGAAGCGTGTTCTTTGTTGTGGCGAACGCCCTTGAAAGCAAAGCGATTTGAGAGCCACAACGCTTTTTTTGCTTCGTTTTTTTCTAAAAAAAATGATGGGAGAAACAACGCCTCAAGTAGCATAATAGGAAATTTAAAAAAGCAGTTCAATTGAAGCTACACGGGGAGCAGGGAGAGTCACAGTATAATATAATCGTTTTTTAGATACAATCTCACGATAATATAAGACTATCAACAAGGTATTATCAACAATGGATTTTAAAGACACACTTCTTCTTCCTAAAACAAATTTCCCGATGCGTGGAAACCTCCCAACTAACGAACCTAAAAAATACAATGCCTGGTATGATGCCGACATTTATGAACAAATGAAAACAAAGCGTACGGATGCTGAAATGTTTACTTTACATGATGGACCTCCGTATGCAAACGGTGACATTCATATAGGACATGCACTTAATAAAGTACTCAAAGATATCATCTTGAAATATAACTATTTTCAAGGTAAAGCAGTTCGTATGACGCCAGGCTGGGACTGTCATGGATTGCCTATCGAGCAAAAAGTAGAAGAGAAACTTGGTAAGAGCAAGAAAGAAGCGATGCCAACTGAGAAATTCAGAGAGTTATGTCGTGCACATGCTGCAAAGTTTGTTGACATTCAAAGAGATGGATTTAAAGCACTTGGGTGTATCGCTGATTGGGAGAACCCATATGTGACTATGGACTTCAAGTTTGAAGCAAATATCTACAGAACTCTGTGTGAAGTAGCACAGAAGGGACTGCTTGTTGAAAGACATAAACCTATCTTCTGGTCATGGGCTGCTAGAACTGCGCTCGCAGATGCAGAGGTGGAGTATGAAGACAAAGAAGACTACTCTATCTATGTACATTTTGAACTTTCAGATGCTGCTAAAGAGAATGTAGGTGTAGAGGGTAAAGTAGGACTTGTCATCTGGACAACAACGCCTTGGACACTTCCTGCAAATACAGGTATCTCACTAAATCCTGAAGAGATGTATGTACTTACTGATGATGGTCACATCGTTGCAGAAGCACGTTATGATGATATGATAGAACAGGGGGTTGTGAGTGGACATGCTTCAAGAAAGATAGCTGCAACTGAGATGGAAAACCTTTTAACGATCAACCCTGTGAATGGTCGCAGCTCTACAGTGGTACTTGGTGATCATGTACTTATGGATGGTGGTACAGGATGTGTACACACTGCTCCGGGACATGGTGAAGATGACTACAAAGTAGGACTGAAGTATGGTCTTGATGTGGTTATGCCTGTTGATGAAAGAGGATGTTACGATGAATCTGTGGTTGGTTTAAATCTTTTACCAAATCCTGAAGAGTTTGTGGGTATGCACATCTTTAAAGCAAATGAGCCGATCCTTGAGATATTAGGTGATTCACTTTTAAAACAAAGTAAATTTGTTCACTCATACCCACACTGTTGGAGAACAAAAAAGCCATTGATCTATAGAGCAACAAACCAATGGTTCATCTCTATAGATGATAAGGCTGAAGGGGCAAAAGAAACGTTAAGAGATACAGCTCTTAATGCCATTGAAGATGTTGATTTTTACCCGAAATCTTCTAAAAACCGTCTCAAGCCGATGATCGAAGGACGTCCTGATTGGTGTATCTCTCGTCAGCGTTCTTGGGGTGTACCTATAGCATTCTTTAGGATCAAAAGTACAAAAGATGTCATTTTTGATCCTGATGTGTTAGATCATGTTGCTGGATTATTTGATAAATATGGTGCAGATGCATGGTACTCTATGAGCAATGCAGAGTTGTTGCCGGAAGGCAGTAAATATAATCCGGATGATCTAGAAAAGATCTCAGACATTCTTGATGTATGGTTTGACTCTGGTTCTACATGGAACTCAGTACTTAGCAGTGGTAACTATGATGCGGGTAATTACCCGGCATCACTTTACATAGAAGGATCTGACCAACATAGAGGTTGGTTCCAGTCTTCACTATTGCTTTCAGCAGCAGTCAATGAAGTTTCACCATACAAAACGCTTATCACACATGGATTTACCGTAGATGATAAAGGTGAGAAGATGTCTAAGTCTAAGGGTAACGTAGTTGCTCCGGACAAAGTAGTGAAGCAGTATGGATCTGAAATACTCAGACTATGGGTTGCACTTTCAGACTACCAGACAGACTTGAAAATATCTGATGGCATCTTGAAGCAAACAGCAGAGCAGTACAGAAAGATACGTAATACTTTTAGATTTTTACTTGCAAATGTGGATGACTTGGAATCGTATGTTTCTAAGGATGCCTATGGTGAGCTGGACAGATGGATACTCACTAAGGCACGAGAAGTATTTACTTCAGTTAAAAGTTCTTTTGATGCAAATGATTTCCTAAGAGGGTTTGCAACGCTTAACCACTTCATCACCAACGAACTTTCAGGTATCTACATGGATATCACAAAAGACAGACTATATTGTGAAGATAAAAATGATCCTGTTAGACGTGCAACACAATCAGCGATGGCACATATCTCTAAAGCAATGTTAGGGTTAGTAGCACCTGTACTTACTTACACAGCAGATGAGATACTTGAATACGCACCGGCACTTTTCAAAGACGGTATGGAAAATGTATTTGATCTTGTGTATGTAGAAGTACCTGAAGTTGAAAAGAGTTTTGAAGATGAAGTACTGATAGCAGCACGTGAGAAATTCTCTGAAGCGATCGACAGTCTTAAGAAAGAGAAGATCATTAAAGCAACACTTGAACTTGAGATCGCAGGTGATATGAGTATCTTGCCTATCAATGAGAGTAAAGATCTTGAAGACTGGTTTGTTGTTTCTGCTATGAGAGCTTCTTCTGAAGGTGAGCAGGTAGCAAGCTTTGAAGTAGAAGGTAAAACATTTACTGTACATAAAGCAAGTGCTGCGAAGTGTCCAAGATGTTGGAGGTTTACTTCTACCAGTGAAGAGTGTGCCTGTGAGCGTTGTAACAAGGTAGTGGCATAATGTTTGACATGAGTCAGCCTATTAGAATGGAAGTGATCATCGGTTCGATCGTTTTTATTTTCGGACTGGTTGGTATAGGTTTAGGACTTGTGGCGTATTATAAAAAGAAATTAGAAAAGTAAGGAATGTTGTGATTACACTAAAAGAAGCATTAACAAAATCTAATGATGAATTAACAGAACTTAGAGCAGAACTGGAAGCAAACGCAAAAGCTTCTGATCTTAATGCCTATGTAGGGTTTGAGTCTTCAGGTGAGGGTGTACCAATACTCATCAAAGACAACATCCAGGTTAAAGAGTGGTCTGTGACATCTGGTTCTAAGATCCTTCAGGGTTATATAGCTCCTTATGAAGCAACGGTTATTAGCAACCTAAAGTCTAAAGGGATGATGGCCTTTGGACGTGCGAACATGGATGAGTTTGCAATGGGTTCAACCACAGAGAGTTCTTTTTACGGTGCAACTAAAAATCCACATGGGACAGACAGAGTTCCTGGCGGGTCTTCAGGTGGTTCCGCAGCAGCTGTAGCTGGTGGCATAGCCATCGCTGCACTCGGCTCTGATACAGGTGGATCTATCCGTCAACCTGCAGCATACTGCGGTTGTGTGGGAATGAAACCAACATACGGAAGAGTAAGCCGTTTTGGTTTAGGTGCTTATGCTTCAAGTCTTGACCAGATAGGGCCTATCACTCAAAATGTAGAAGATGCAGCGATCCTTTATGATGCCATTAAAGGGCATGATGACAAAGATTCAACATCAGCAGACTTTGAGATAGAAGATATCGCTAACAACATAGACGCAGATGTAAAACTGACTATTGCAGTGATCGACTCATATGTAGAAGCAGCAGATGCAGATGTCCAGAAAGCATTTGCCCAAACGGTAGAAAAATTAGAGGCTGCTGGGCATACGATCGTAAAAAAAGAGATGTCAAACACAAAGTATGACATCGCAACCTACTATGTGCTTGCAACAGCAGAAGCGGCAACAAACCTTGCACGTTATGATGGTGTACGTTATGGAACAAGAGCAGAGTCCAAGAGTACGGAAGAACTTTTTTACCACTCAAGAAGTGAAGGTTTTGGTGAAGAGGTAAAAAGACGTATCATGCTTGGTAACTTTGTTCTCTCTTCTGGTTACTACGATGCTTACTATGTGAAAGCACAGAAAGTAAGACACCTTATAAGAGATGAGTTCAATGCTATTTTTGAAGATGCAGATCTTATTTTGTCACCTGTTGCACCTTCTGTTGCCCCAAAAATAGGAGCTTCAGAAGATCCACTTGAGATGTACAAATCAGATATGTACACACTGGGTATCAACCTTGCCGGACTTCCGGGTATATCTGTTCCGGTAGGTAAAAATGATGAAGGCATGCCAGTTGGTTTGCAACTTATCGCCAAAGCTTTTAATGAGAAAACGCT
>CBFHPE010000011.1:0-27936 GCA_965657515.1 Sulfurovum sp. | reverse complement strand
CTGCATCCATAGAAGTTACCAGAAGTTCACCTGCCCCTCTATCATATGCTTCTTTGGCCCAGTCCAATGCATCGATACCTGTGTCATTTCTTCCACCATGGGTAAAGATATTCCATTTGTTTTCGGCAACCTGTTTTGCATCTATAGCCACAACGATACACTGAGACCCAAAACGTTTTGCACCTTCTTCTATAAACTCCGGTCTTTTAATAGCCGCAGAATTGATGCTCACTTTATCACATCCAACATTTAGAAGGTTATAAATATCAGTAAGTTCTCTGATACCTCCACCAACTGTAAGGGGGATAAACACTTCTTTTGCTACTTGTTTAACCACATCTACGATGGTGTCACGTCCTTCATGGGTCGCACCAATATCAAGAAAAGTAATCTCGTCAGCCCCTTCTTCATTATATCGATATGCTACTTCTACAGGGTCACCTGCATCGCGTAATCCAACAAAGTTGACACCTTTCACCACACGCCCGTTATCTACATCCAAGCAAGGTATAATGCGTTTTGCAAAATAGTCCATCTTCTTCTCCATTTTAATTGAACAATGTCATCAATAATAAAAACTGTATTTGTACTCATTTTGTAACGTTATGACATAGTTAGGATTTAATTATGGTAAAATTATACAAAAATTATCCCAAATAGAGGATAAGTATAGAGTATAAAGGTATATTATAGTATGATTATTGATAATTTAGCCGAATTTGCTTCCAAGAAATTTGGTCAAAACTTTTTGAAGAATGATATCTATCTTCATAAAATCATCCAAGCGATGCCCAATGACAATTTAAAAGTTGCAGAGATTGGACCTGGCTTAGGTGATTTAACCAAAGAACTTGTGAAAGTTCGAAATGTCACAGCATTTGAGGTTGACAAAAGATTATGTGAGCATCTTACGACTGAGTTTGAAGAACCCATCCACAAAGGGGTCTTTGAATTACGGTGTGGAGATGTGCTTGAGCGTTGGGAGTCAGGGAGCTTACTGGATGAACCTTATCATCTGGTAGCCAATCTGCCCTATTATATCGCGACCAATATCATTTTAAAAGCATTTAAAGATGAACATTGCCAGTCCATACTGGTCATGGTTCAAAAAGAAGTAGCTGTAAAGTTTTCAGCATTAGTTAAACAAAGAGAGTTTTCTGCTCTTTCTGTACTTGCTAACTCTGTGGGAAAAGCAACACTTTGTTTCGAGGTTGAGCCCGAAGCATTTGTGCCTCCTCCCAACGTTACTTCTGCCGTGCTTTTAATAGAGAAAAACCAGTCACAGGATGATGAAAAGTTTGAAGCGTTCTTAAAAGTTGCATTTTCGCAACCACGTAAAAAGCTTTTCAAAAACCTTACTTCTGTTTTTTCCAAAGATATCGTTAGTCAAACTTTCGAAAAATTAGACTTAGACACTAATCTTCGACCTCATGAAGCTGAGACATCTATTTATCATCACATATATAATGAATTAAAGGATAATTTAGATGGAAAACAACGAGCAAAACAAACCAAACAAACCTCAAGGTCAAGAGCAGCCAACACAAAGAAACAGAAGACCTAACCCACATAGACAAAACAACAGTGGGCAAAACAAACCAAATAACCCAAACAGAGACAACAATCGTCCAAACCCTAATGCAAACAGAAAACCAAACCCTAATAGAGAAGTAAATGGTAATGTACAGGACAAAGAGACACCAAACGGCAATAGAAAACCAAACCCGAACCAAAATAGAAACAAAGATAACCGTAACAAAAACGATCAAAACAGAAAACCTCATCAGCAAAATAAACAAGGTGGGAACAAACCAAACCTAAACCGTAGTGGTGGAGGTAATAAAAACAAGAACAGAGGAAGACGTAAAAATGTTACTACGGTAAATGATACGATGAGAGCTTCTATCGAGGAAAATGCTCGTATGAAAGACGCAACGATGAATCCATGGAAAAAGATAGACATGGCCAGTAAAGGGAAGATCCGCTTTACTCCTCTTGGTGGTCTTGGTGAGATCGGTGGGAACATGGCTGTTCTTGAAACTGAGACGACAGCGATCATCATCGATGTTGGGATGTCTTTCCCTGATGAAACAATGCATGGTGTAGATATCCTGGTACCAGATTTCTCTTACTTGCATACACTTAAAGAGAGTGGTAAACAAGTCTCTGTCATTATTACTCATGGGCATGAAGATCACATTGGTGCTATGCCTTACTTGTTTAAAGAATTAAAATTCCCTATCTATGCAACACCACTTGCCCTTGCAATGATAGAAAATAAATTTAACGAACATGGACTTAAAGCAGATACCAAGTACTTTAACTTTGTAACATTGCGTACACAATATGAGATCGGTGACCTAAAAATAGAATGGCTACACAACACACACTCTATTATCGATGCATGTTCATTGGCTATCGAAACACCAGCAGGTATCATTATGCATACAGCAGACTTCAAAATAGACCATACGCCTGTAGATGACTACACTATGGACTTACGACGCTATGCTTACTATGGAGAAAAAGGTGTATTGTGTCTTTTCTCAGACTCTACAAATTCACACAACCCTGGTTTCACAAAAAGTGAAAAAGTGGTTGGAAAAACATTTGACACACTTTTTGATCTTGCAAAAGGTAGAGTAATCATGTCTACATTCTCTTCAAATGTACACCGTATCTTCCAAGCCATGGAAAGAGGTGTAAAACACGGTAGAAAGATCTGTGTCATCGGTCGTTCTATGGAGCGTAACGTTGAGACAAACAGAGCACTTGGTTTTGTAGATATCGAAGATAAACACTTTATAGAGGTGCATGAAGTACCTAAATATGCTGAACATGAAGTACTTGTAGTGACAACAGGTTCACAAGGTGAGACCATGGCAGCACTCAACCGTATGGCAACCGATGAACATAGACACATCAAACTTAAACCATCAGACACTGTTATCATCTCAGCTTCTGCTATCCCCGGAAATGAAGCATCTGTTTCTGGCCTTATGAATAAACTTATCAAAGCAGGAGTAACTGTACGCTATAAAGAGTTTGCAGATATCCACGTTTCAGGACACGCAGGACAAGAGGAGCAAAAACTCATCTTAAGACTGGTTCAACCAAAGTTCTTTTTACCAGTTCATGGTGAATATAACCATATCGCACAACATGCAAAAACAGCTGTTGCCTGTGGAGTTGATGAAAGAAATATCTTACTTATGAGTGATGGTGACCAAATAGAACTTACACCTAAATACCTCAAAAAAGTCAAAACGATCAAGAGTGGCAAGACATACATCGACAATCAAAACAACATGACCATTGAAAATGATGTAGTACTTGACAGACAAAAGCTTGCGGAAGACGGTATCATCAATGTGGTGGCACAGATCTCACAAAGCAATCAAAAAGTAGTAGGGAGACCTGTGATCTCAACACATGGACTTGTCCCTGATAAAGAAGATAAAAAGTTCCAAAAAGAGATCGAAGTCATGCTCGAGACGATGCTGCTTAATATGAAACCTGAAGCATTGAAGAATCACAAAGATATTGAAAATGACATCAGAAATTCTATTAGAAAACATGTGATACGTACTAAAAAGAGATATCCACTGATTATCCCTACTATCTTTATCGTTTAATTTTCTGCCTTCGGGCAGAACATCCTCTTCAATAATCTATTTAATCATATTTATTTATAACTATTATAAGCCTAATCTATCTATAACTAAAATCTTGATATAATTTGTACTTTATATCATCATAAAAAGGGATTATACTATGAAAAAGTCCATATTTGTACTTCTTGTACTATTGGCTATACTTATTGTTACGTGTGTCTATCAAAAAACATATGAAATATACTCAACTTCTCCAAAAGAGATCACGTTAATAGAAAGAAAGCCTACAACACAGAGTACAGCCACAACAGCTACTGTAGAGAAAAAAGAAGAAAAAACCACTATTCCAGCTGTTACTCCAGCACCTGTTCCGACAAAACCTATAGCAATAAAGCCGGCACCTGTAGTAAAGGCAGAATCTGCAGTAAAAAAAGAAGCTAAAGTCAAAGTTGTTGAGACAGAAAAGGCTGTTGCTAAAGAAGTGAAAAAAGAAGCTGTACAATCAACTGAAAACAGTGCACCGGCAGACAAAGTACCAGTTGTCATGACCGAAAAAGCTACTACTCCCAAGTCTGTAGCTATCCAAAAGAGTACATCTGACACTGCAAATAAGCCAGCTCCTACAACGGAAAAGTCAGGTGAAGAAGAAATAGTTGATTACGTCATGTGGGCGATGAAGAACAGAGATATCGCTATGAAGAACAGAGATCAAGTAGTAGCACGTATCCAAGAACTGATCACTAAAGCTATCAATGATAGAAAAGTTGCACTTGATGAGAGAAAAGTTGTACTTGATGAAAGAAGCAAGAATGAAGTCGAGCTTGAAAAACTGCAAACTGAGCAGATCGATGCCAGAGATGCATCTTATGAAAGTGTCACCAATCCAAAAACAACAAACCAAGGAGAAAAATAATGTTAGAAATTGCCTCACAAATCGCCATATGTCTACTTATCGCTGCACTGATAGGATTTATCATAGGATTTATAGTAGCTAAAAATGTATATTCGGAACCAACAGCAGCAGAAGTAACACCTTCAGAAGATACTGAATCTAAAGAAAAAAATGAAGCCAAAGCTGAACTAAAAGCTAAAGCAGCAGAAATAGAAAAAAAAGCTGCTAAGAAGAAAGCTAAAGCTGAGGCAGAAAAAGCAGCGGCACAAGAAAAAGCTGAGGCAGAGGCAAAAGCTGCTAAAGAAAAAGCTGCCGCTGAAGCGAAAGCTGCCAAAGAAAAGGCCAAAGCTGCAGCAAAAGAAAAAGCTGATGCAGAAGCAAAAGTTCTAGCTGAGAATGGTGAAAAACCACAGCTACTAGATGCTGCGCGTAAAGGTAAAAAAGATGACCTTACTCAGATCAAAGGTATCGGTCCAAAGGTAGAAGATCAGCTTAATGAAGCAGGGGTCTATCACTTTGATCAAATAGCAGCATGGACAGACGCAAACATCAAGTGGTTAGAGATAAACACTACTTTTGCACACCGTGCAACTAAAGATATATGGGTAAACCAAGCTAAATCTTTTAAATAATCTTTTCCTAAAGAGATGACTTTTAGAGTCATCTCCTCCCTACTCTATACACAACTATCTTTATGCTATAATTGTTTAAAAATAAAAGATATCATATGGATCTTATCAAAATAGCCCAGGAAACATTTTATACAGAAGCAGATGCCCTGAAGAGAGCTGCTGAAAGATTAGACCAAAACTTTCTAGATGCTATTGCACTTATATTAAGTACAAAAGGTAAACTGATCATCACAGGTGTAGGTAAATCCGGACTGGTCGGGGCCAAAATGGCGGCTACTTTTGCCAGCACAGGTACGTCATCCTTCTTTTTACACCCTACAGAAGCACTACATGGTGATCTTGGAATGATAGGAAAGGAAGATATACTGTTAGCCATAAGCAGCAGTGGAGAAAGTGAAGAGCTTACCAAGATCCTTCCTCATATCAAACGTTTTGAGATACCGCTTATCGGGCTCACAGGAAATGCAAACTCCTCATTAGGCTCTTATGCAGATGTATTTCTTGATATCTCTGTAGAAAAAGAAGCCTGCCCTTTGGGGATAGCCCCTACAACATCAACAACACTCACAATGGCACTGGGTGATGCACTGGCTGTAGCGCTGATGGAACATAGAGGATTCAAGCAAGAAGACTTTGCCTCTTTCCACCCAGGTGGATCACTTGGGAAAAAACTTTTTGTCCGCATAAAGGATTTGATGAGAACCGAAGAATTACCGATCATCGACGACACAACTACACTTAGAGAAGCTATCGTGACGATGAGTGAAGGGAAACTAGGGAATGTGCTTGTAGTAGATGATACAAGGACATTTGTTGCTATTTTAAGTGATGGAGATCTTAGACGGGCACTGATGCAGGAAGACTTTTGCTTGGATCATCCTGCCATGAGGTATGCAACGAAACAACCTAAAAGTTATACAAATACGGAGTTGCTTGCAAGTGAAGCACTCGAGATCATAGAGAAGGGGCGTATACAGCTTCTTCCTATCACAGATACACATAACAGGATCATCGGTACACTGCATATACATGACCTGATCAATGCCGGTATCAAAAGTACAACATAAACGGAATATACATGAGACTAAACAAATATATATCACACAACACTAAATACTCAAGACGTGAAGCTGACGCCCTCATAGAAGCAGGAGAAGTCACACTCAATAAAAAACCTATCAAAGAGTTTGGGTATGAAGTACAAGAAGATGACCACATCTACGTTAAAGGCAAAGCCGTAAAGATAGCAACTGAACTGACCATCATCGTCTACAATAAACCCAAAGGTGTACTTGTGACGAAAAAAGATGACAGGGGCCGTGCGACCATCTATCACAAATTACCAGGCAAATTTAGACACTTTACCCCTGTAGGAAGGCTTGACTATGCCTCTGAAGGACTTTTGCTTCTCACAGACGATGTAGAAGTAGCTACGGCCCTTATGGAGAGTGGGTTAGACAGAACCTATAACCTCAAGATAGACAAACCTGTATCAAATGAGATGATAGAAGCGATGAAAGAAGGCCTTGTCCTTGATGATGCAAGAGCTGGTGCGCATGAGAAATCCAAGATACACTCTATGGAGTTCGCCCCTTTTGCACACTTTGAACTTAGAAGTGAAGGGAAAAACTTCTCCAAGCTCCGCGTAACGATCAAAGAGGGGAAAAACAGAGAACTTAGACGTTTCTTTGCCCACTTTGATGCAAAGGTACTAGACCTTAAACGTGTTGCCTTTGGCGGTATAGAGTTAAATAATCTTCCAGAAAACAAAACACGTTACTTCACACGCAGAGAGTATGATGACGTGCATAAGTTCATGAAACGTAAAAAAGCCAACGCTCTAGCTGAGATCAAGAACAAAGAAAATGAACGTAAGCAAGAAGCGGAGAACATACGTAAAAAAGAGTTGGAAGCAAATAAGAAGAATAGAGAAAAAAAGTTTAGTAAAAAAGACTAAAGATGTTAAACCTTGCGCTCAAATATCGTCCAAAGATCCTTGATGAACTTATAGGACAATCACATCTTCTAAGTGAGGGAGCAGTGCTTCGAAAACTCATTGTAGAAGATGCTCTCCCTCATATTTTTCTCTATGGACCTCCCGGCTGCGGAAAGACAACATTAGCAAGAGTGATCGCTTCAGTACTCAGCAGACCTTTTTACGAGATGAATGCCACCACACTCAAGATAGAGGATCTGCGTAAGATATTTAAACAGTACACCAATGCTTTAGAAAAACCTCTTATCTTCATAGATGAAGTGCATAGACTCAGTAAAAATCAGCAAGAGGTACTTCTGCCATTTATGGAAAACCAGTCAGCGCTGATCATTGGTGCTTCAACAGAAAATCCTTACTATTCACTCACTGCTGCCATGCGTTCCCGTTCACATCTCTTTGAAATGGAGAGTATCTCGGAAAAGGAGCTCCTTGATTACATGGAAAAGATACTTCATCTTGAAGATCTCCAAATAGAAGATGATGCAAAAGAGTATCTCGTATTTTCCAGTGGTGGAGATGTCAGAGCGATGTTAAATCTCTTAGAGAGTGCATCAGCTATAGCTTCGCCAATCACACTTAAGATACTTAAACAGATACGTCCCCATGCTATGCAGGCAGGCAGTTCTGAAAGCGAAAGCCATTATGAACTAACCTCTGCCATGATCAAGAGTATTAGAGGCTCTGATATTGATGCTGCTGTCTATTATCTTGCAAGACTCATCGAAGGGGGAGAACCCGCAGAGTTCATCGCTAGACGTCTAAGTATCCTGGCATCTGAAGATATAGGAAATGCCAATCCCCCTGCTCTCAACCTTGCGAGCTCCACACTGAACATTGTCAAACACATAGGATATCCTGAAGCCAGAATATCACTTTCACAACTTGTCATCTACCTTGCCTCGTCTCCAAAATCAAACGCTGCCTATATGGCGATAAACAATGCCCAAAAAGCCATTAAAAATGGAGAGATATACCCTATCCCTTCACATATTAAAACCCATGCTAAGAAGTATCTCTATCCTCATGATTTTGGCGGATGGGTAAAACAGTCTTATCTCCATAAACCATTACACTTTTACAAGACAGAACAGATAGGTTTTGAAAAGACCTTATGGCAATGGCATGAAAAAATAAAATCTTCTCAATAATGTTACACATTTCCAACACCTTTCTATGCTATAATCAAGTCCATATAAATATAAAAAGGAATATTAATGAAAAGAAATATATTCAAGACTATACTTCTTTCAAGTGTAAGTATCGCACTATTAAACGGTTGCACAGGATCAGAAGCAGCACCTAACAACGCTACACAAACTGGTGCAGTAGCTGGTGCTCTGACAGGTGCAGTCATAGGCTACAATTCGGGGAGCCACAGTGGGACAAATGCTGCTGTAGGTGCTGCAGTAGGTGCTCTTGCAGGTGGTGCATTAGGAAATGCCGTAGATAACAGTAATCCTCCTCCTCAACAATCTGGTGGATGGCAGTAAAATAACAACTAAGGAAATAAAATGAAATTACACAAAAGTATACTTGCCTCCGGCGTAGCACTCTTTATGCTGGCAGGATGTTACAATCAGCCCGGACTAGTTCAGGATGAAAGTTACAATCGTACCAAAACAGGTGCTGCAACAGGAGCGTTGGCTGGTGCTGCTATCGGATACAATACAGGTAGTCGTGATTCAAAAAGTGCCATCATTGGTGGTTTACTCGGTGCTGCACTTGGTGGTGCCGTTGGGTACAGTATGGATGAACAAGCAAATGAAGTGGCACGTGCACTTGGCACAGGTGTAAACAATGACCCTCTTGCCGCGCTTGACCCCAATAATGACATCATTGTTTCCAAAACAAATGCGTATGTCAAAATTATGTTCAGAGACAGTATGATGTTTGCTGTAGATTCTGCCAATTTACAATATTCTGCAAAAAATAAAGTAAAAAAAGTAGGACAACTTTTAGCAAATTACCCTCAAACAGTTGTAGGGGTTGCAGGGTTCACGGATAATACAGGAGGATACGACTATAATCAAAGACTCTCTCAAAGACGTGCTGACAGTGTAGCGAACCTTCTCTCTATGAATGGAAGACCATACACAAAAGGCTGTTCATACGATAAAGCTATCGTACCAAATGACTCTGCAAGAAATAGAGCGCTTAACAGACGTGTAGAAGTTTATCTCTATGCAAGCAGCAGCAACATGACAGACCCTTGTAGATAAATATTTATCTACAGAGAGCCAAGCTTCCGCTTGGCATCTTCTGCATTCATCGATCCTGAGAAAAAAGAATTTTCAACACTATCAATAGTACTTTTTAACTTTGACTTCAAGGCTGTACCACGCACGCGTTCCTCTGCAAAAGTTTTCATACCTGCAAAGTCAGGGAATATCTCTAAAAATTCATCTTTCAATAAAGAAGCATTCCATGCATCCATTTGTATTGTTACAGGAGCACCAGTAACATCAAGGATATCTCGTCCGATACTGTCTATCTTCTTATATTGATTATATCTATTTTCCTCATCGTAACCTTGATTTCTATACACTTCATCTTCTTTTTGAATATCCCCAACAAAATTGGTCACAAAATAAACTCCGCCTATACCGACAAGTATAAATAACATTAAACTTTTATCCATGTATAAAGTCCTCATTATGATTTTTATCTGTAAATTATACAATATTTTTAAAAATTTGTGTTAATGACAACTTTATTGATATGTTGTACTTAAAAGAAAGAGAAAGCAAAGATACTCAAACTGAAAAAGGTAATTTAAGCCCTTGACCTTCTCTAGTTCTTACTATCTGTTCCCTTTACATAGACAAGTCTGAATACATTTACCACTGCCACTATACCTGCAGAATAGATAAAGGCTTCAAGTACGTTGTTATTATGATACAAGGCATATAAGGGATAAAGTGTCAGCCCCAAGACTGAAAAGATGCGTAATGATAATTCTAGCGCACTAAGTTTAGTAGATCTGTTCACAATCCATATCACGATACCCATAACCACGAGTACAGATATTTCGACTACTTCTGTAGTGTTTGAATCTATGTATTGTGTAGCCTCTTCTAGCCATGTTAATGGCGCAGTGTCGATATTCATATTTAGCCTTTTTAGTTAATTTCATTAATTTAGTATATCGTAAAGTTATCTATGAAAAAACAAAAAAAGAGTATTTTTAGAAGTACGTATATTTAAATTTTAAAAAGTTGATTAAATGCCTTATATAAGGACTTTGTAGATGGTGCGGATGAGAGGACTCGAACCTCCACGCCGTAAAGCACCAGATCCTAAGTCTGGCGTGTATACCAATTTCACCACATCCGCATGTGATAGTTTATCTAAACAATGTTAAAAGGTGGTACACCCATTAGGATTCGAACCTAAGACCCTCGCCTTAGAAGGGCGATGCTCTATCCAGCTGAGCTATGAGTGCACAAAATATAATAATAAATAAATCAAAATAGATATATTAATGGTACGCCTGAGAGGACTCGAACCTCTAACCCTCAGATCCGAAGTCTGATGCTCTATCCAATTGAGCCACAAGCGCTTCATCATTTTGGGTGGTTACCCGTTAATTATCAATGGGGTGGGCGACGGGGCTCGAACCCGCGACATACAGCACCACAAACTGTCGCTCTACCAACTGAACTACGCCCACCATAATTGAATATGTTTACTTATTATTAAAATGTTAAAAAACTAAATGGTCGGAGTGAAAGGACTCGAACCTTCGACCCCCTGGTCCCAAACCAGGTGCGCTACCAGACTGCGCTACACTCCGTTTTACCTATTTACAAGACAGACTCATCTGAAAAAGGAATGCAATTATAGTCAAAAGGTTTCTATTTGTCAATAGATTTTTAAAAAAAAATAAAAAAAGTCTTTTTAACCCTTATATTAGACGTACTTTAGGCGTATATCAGTATAATCATTTCATCTACTTATGAGGTAAAATAATGAACAGTATCTTCGAACAGATCAATGGGCTTTTGGGTTCCATCTTCTTCTTTGACGTATTTTTTGGAACTGTAGAAGGCTCAAGTATGCCATTTATCGTTGCATGGCTTATCGTTGGAGGTGTTTTCCTTACCTTTCGTTTCGGCTTTATCAATGTACGCATGTTCTCACACGCATACAAGATCATCACAGGAAAATACAAAACAGCTGATGATGTAGGAGAGATCACCCCCTTTCAATCATTGACCACTGCTCTTTCTGCCACTGTAGGTCTCGGTAATATTGCCGGTGTTGCGATTGCTATTGCCGTAGGGGGACCAGGAGCAACATTTTGGATGATACTTGCCGGCTTCTTCGGTATGACACTGAAGTTTACAGAAGTGACACTTGCACAGATATATAGGGAAACAAGACCTGATGGACGGATCATGGGTGGAGCGATGCAGTACCTTTCTAAAGGACTTGCCTCCAAAGGACATGCCAAACTTGGAAAAATACTTGCGATCATTTTTGCCATCCTTGCCATCGGTGGTTCACTTGGTGCAGGAAATGCTTTTCAAACCTCACAAGCTATGGGTGTACTTTCTGACAGGGTACCATTCTTTGAGACCTACCCTATTGTCTTTGGTCTGATCATGGCTACACTGGTAGGTTTTGTGATCATAGGCGGTATTAAACGTATTGCCCATACTGCAGAGAAGATCGTACCTACAATGGTATTTATCTATCTCCTTGCATCACTCTGGATACTCATCACCAATGCCTCTTTAGTACCTGCTGCGATCAGTACTATATTTCATGAAGCATTTGCACCTACCGCTGCTGCGGGTGGACTCATTGGAGTACTTGTACAAGGATTTAAGCGGGCTGCCTTCTCTTCTGAAGCAGGTATTGGTTCTGCTGCCATTGTTCACTCAACTGCAGCTGTCAAATACCCTGTACGTCAAGGAATGGTCGCGCTTTATGAGCCTTTCATCGATACCATCGTGATCTGTTCTATGACAGCACTTGTCATCGTAACGACAGGTGTCTACGCCGTTGATGGTGAATTTGCAAGTCTGGTAGCTTCTAAACAAGGTGCAGCACTTACAGCTGCAGCATATGGTACCGTGATCTCATGGTTCCCTGTTATCTTGTCATTTTCCATTGTATTGTTTGCTTTCTCTACGATGATCTCTTGGTCATACTACGGAGAACGTTCTTGGACCTATCTCTTTGGAGAAAAATATACCCTTATGTACAAGCTCATCTTTGTTACTTTTACAGTAATAGCTTCCGTAACAAGTGCTTCTACCCTCTTAGAATTCTCTGACCTGCTCATCTTGGCCATGGCACTGCCAAATCTCATAGGGCTTTATATGTTACAGGGTGATGTAAAAGAGAATCTTTCTGAATATTTGAAAAGGTGGAAAAGTGGGGAATTAGATAGAGAGTGTATAGAAAAAGGGGTGTGTGAAAAACCTGAATAATTTTTAGGTTGAAATGGTTAAACCATTTCAACACCTTTTTCACCTTTGGCTAAAGCACCGATCACATAACCATCAGTATTTGCAAGTACTTCATCTACATCTTCAGGCTCAACAACCCATACCATACCAACACCCATATTAAAGGCTCTGTACATCTCTTCTTCTTCAACATATTGACCCATAAATTCAAAGATCGGTAATACTCTGATACTCTCTTTGTTTACAATGGCTCTCATACCCTCTGGAAGGACTCTAGGAAGGTTTTCTACGATTCCTCCACCCGTGATATGGGCTAAAGCTTTTACACGCTCTTTATTGGCTTTATACTCTTTGACATAGATACGTGTTGGTTCAAGCAGAGTCTCTACAAGCGGTTTACCTTCAAACTCTGTTTCAAGACTCATACCCAGCTTATCGAAGAAAAGTTTTCTTACAAGCGAATATCCGTTTGAATGCACACCTGAACTTGGCATAGCGATGAGGATCTGTCCCTCTTTTACATTGGCTACAGTGTCCATCTCTGAACGCTCTGCGATACCTACAGCAAAGCCAGCAAGATCAAAATCATCATCTGAATACATGCCTGGCATTTCTGCAGTTTCTCCGCCTACAAGGGCACATTCTGAACGTCTACATCCTTCAGCAATACCCGCAACCACATCTTTTGCATTTTCAGGAAGCAATTTCCCTGTTGCATAGTAGTCTAAGAAGAACATTGGTGTACCGTTATTACAAATGAGGTCATTCACACACATTGCTACAAGGTCGATACCCACAGTATCAAGTTTTCCGCTCTCTATGGCGATACGAAGCTTAGTCCCTACCCCATCAGTTGCAGAGAGGATTACCGGCTCTTTATAGCCTGTAGGAAGTGCATAAGCACCTGCAAATGAACCTATGCCGCCTATGACATTTTTATCAAAAGTTGATTTTACATCACTTTTAATTGCTTCTACGAACTCATTACCTGCATCGATGTCAACACCGGCATCTTTATATGAAATATTTGACATGTTTAACCTTTGTTCTCTTCGCATTTACATGCGGGAAATATCTTTTTAAGAAGGATGAGTCCTGGGCAAAATCCGGTAAATCCGGCGATAAGAAGTAGCACCATCATACCAAACATCATTAAAAATGCCAGTTGTAGCATAAGCGTATCACCAGCCATACCCATACCGGCAAGCCCCATGATAAACCCTAAGATCATCGCTTGTACAACTCTTTGCACTCTTTCAGCACACATCATCTAAATCCTTATAAAAATTTGCCCGTATTATAGCAAAAACTAACTTCTAAGCTTCCCGCAACAAAACAGGATACTTTGTACCCTTTGGCAATGTGTTCATATGACAGTCATACTATGACTTAAGACTTCGTCCGAGCTTTTCTTCCACTGAATTCACTTTTTTACCTAGTCGCCCTACTGGGCCTTTGCGGAAATCTATCTTTATGGAACTGTAAACACGATCACAGTCAATCTGCAGATCCTCATACGCGCTGTTGATAACTGCCAATACTTCTTCAACCGTCTCCCCCTCTATGATCGTCCCCATAGGCGTAAGCTGATACTCCAATCCACTCTTGTCCACGATGTCTAAAACCCTTGCAACAAATGCACTTTTACTTTGTGTTTTTTCTGTTGGAAACATCGAAAATTCTACTAATGCTGACATACCTGATCCTTTTTTCAAAATCATACACGAATAAAGGTTCCATCACGGTAAAATCTTATAGCTACCTATAACCATTCCTTAGATAAAATATCTCATAAGGATTCCAATGAAAAACATAATACGCCCTTTTATACTTCTTTTTGCACTCTCTTTTTTTATGTCAGGATGTACAGAATCATTGATCGATTCTGCTGTAAATGCGATCGTAGATGATGCTACAGACGATTCTGATGAGCAAACCAGTAGTTCTTTAAGACTTCTTCAAAGTGGTTATGACTTCGGTATAGATTGGAATAAACAGGATGACCAATATGCTGAAGTGATCTATAGAGATGCCTCAGGAGATACACGAGAAGCTATCATGGTTGGAACAACAAGTGCTGTGAGAAGATACTTATGTACGTTTCAAAAAGACACTGATAATGTAGCAGAATATCTCTGTATTGGAACGGGTACACCTGAGCTTGGGGATACTTCAAATTCCGGTGAAATTACTTTGTATTTCAAAAAAGACAGAGAATATGCATTTTTCGTAGATGGCGAAGAGATCCACAATATTCTTGAATACACAGGAAGCAGTCTCTCTATTCATGCCCCTTAAAAAAACTTTCCCTAGAGAGATTTAACCCTATGCTTATTGTTGTTGGTGCAGGTGCCTCTGGTCTCATAGCTTCTATCACGGCTGCCCGCTTAGGCAAACAAGTGACACTACTCGAACAAAACAAGAAAATAGGTAAAAAAATACTTGTCTCTGGTAACGGCAAGTGTAACATAGACAACAGATACATCAACCTGAACCGTTTTCATTCACAAAACCCAAAATTTACAGAAGAAGTATTAGAGGGCTATAGTTATGAAGTGGTAGAAAAGTTTTTCACATCTATAGGACTGGAGCTCATCGAGGGAAAAGAAGGAAAGATGTTCCCTATGTCTTTACAGGCATCTTCTGTTGTGGAACTTCTTGAGTATGAAGCTAAAATGTTAGGAGTAGAGATCATTTGTGACTGTGCAGTCACAGGTATCGACAAAACAGGAAACACCTTCACAGTAGCGTCTTCACAGGGTACTAAACAATGTGAACAACTTCTCATCACTTCAGGTTCACCTGCTGCACCACAACTTGGCGGTTCCAACACTGGTTATGCTTTTGCTACCAAAATGGGACATACCCTCATACCTCGTCACCCTTCCCTTGTACAGCTATGTTCCGAGGAACCTTGGGTCAAAAGCTGTGCAGGTGTAAAAGTACCCGGAGTAGCAAAGCTCTACGCTAATGGTGAATACATCATAGAGAAAGAAGGAGACCTGCTTTTCACCAATTACGGTATAAGCGGACTAGCCATACTTGATCTAAGTCGTGAAGTAAGCACAAGACTCGCTAACTTTGACTACTGTGAACTGAGCCTTGATCTCATGCCTGAACTAAGCAAAGAAAAACTAACCAACCTACTCCTCTCAAGGATCCAAAATGAGAGTGAAAAACCTATAGACTTATGGCTACAAGGGGTGGTAAATAAAAAGCTCATACAGAGTATTTTAGAGCAATCAAAAAGCAAAGTAACATTAGAGAATCAACTTAATAGAAAAGAGATAAACAAACTTGTTCACACTATCAAGAATCTCAAACTAAGTATCAATGACACAAAAGGCTTCGAAGGTGCAGAAGTAGCCACAGGCGGTATAGACACCAGAGAAATAAACCCACAAACTATGGAGTCAAAACTTATACCAAACCTTTACTTCGCAGGAGAGATACTGGATGTTGATGGTGACAGAGGTGGATTTAATTTCCATTTTGCCTGGGTAAGCGGCATAAGAGCTGGAAAATTATAAAAAATAAAAGATTTTAGGTAAATAGTCTTTTAGTTTGCTGTAGGTTTGGGTAAAGGGGTGTTAGTGAAGCGAGAGAACTTACTAGTAGTAAGTGACCGAGTGGAACGAGCCCATTCGGTCAAAAATGCGGTGAAATAAAAGAACTATTTTGAGTTTTTCTTGTCTCTTGCCATACGCTTACGCTCATTCGCATCCAAAGATTTTTTTCTAATTCTTACAGATATTGGTGTGATCTCGATAAGTTCGTCATCTTCGATCCACTCCATCGCTGTCTCGAGCGTTACTTCTCTTGGTTTTACTAGTTTGATAGCATCATCAGCACCTGATGTTCTCATGTTTGTAAGTTGTTTCCCTTTTAGTGGGTTTACATCCAAGTCACCTGGTCTTGCAGACTCACCGATAACCATACCTGAGTATACTTTATCTTGTGGGTTAATGAACATGATCCCTCTTGCTTGCAAGTTAAAGATAGAGAATGCTACTGCTTCACCGTTATCCATAGAAACCAATGCTCCTGGTGTTCTACTTTCCACTGATCCTGAGTATGGTCTGTACTCTAAAAATGAGTGGTTCAGGATACCTTCACCTTTAGTATCAGTCAAAAACTCTGAACGGAAACCGATAAGCCCACGTGCAGGGATCTCAAATTCTATACGTACTGTTCCATCAGGCATAGGGTCAAGAGAAAGCATGTTTGCTTTTCTTTTTCCAAGTTTTTCTATAGCAACACCTTGGAAATCAGCAGGAACATCCACTACCAAGTGTTCAAATGGTTCCATTTTTACCCCGTTTTCTTCTTTCACAACAACTTCAGGACGTGCAAGTAAGAATTCAAATCCTTCTCTTCTCATGTTCTCTGCAAGTACACCGATCTGAAGTTCTCCACGACCAGAAACTTTAAATGATGCTTCACCCATTGGCTCCATACGCATTGCAATGTTTGTTTCCATCTCTTTTTCTAAACGCTCTTTGATCTTATTAGATGTTACGTGTTTACCTTCAGTACCTGCAAGTGGCCCGTCATTTACTGACATAACAACTGAAAGTGTAGGCTCTTCAATGTGCATAGGGTCAAGTGCTACAGGATTATTGAGGTCACAAAGAGAATCACCTACATCAATATCTGCAAAACCTGCAACAGCAACGATATCACCCGCTTCTGCTTCATCAATATCTACCTGCTCTAGTCCTTTAAATCCGATAAGCTTAGAGATACGGCTCTTTTTCTTCTCACCACATGCTTTTACAAGCAGACACTCATCACCTTTTTTCAAAACCCCGTTAAAGATACGTGAAATACCGATACGCCCTACAAAGTTGTCTGCTGCAAGGGTAAATACCTGTGCCTGTACATCATTGTCTGCTGAACCTGTTGGGTATGGTACTTTTTCCAAGATCGCTTCAAAAAGTGGCGTAAGGTCTTTGTTCTCATCTTCCATTTCCCACTTTGCATAACCATCTCTTGCTGCTGCATAAAGTACAGGGAAATCAAGCTGATCTTCATTTGCATCAAGTGCAACCAAAAGGTCAAACATTTCATCAAGTACTCTCTCTGGATCTGCACCGTCTTTATCGATCTTGTTGATAACAACAACAGGAATGAGTCCAAGTGCAATCGCTTTTTTCAAAACGAATTTTGTTTGTGGCATTGCACCTTCTTGTGCATCTACAAGCATAAGTACACCATCTACCATCTTAAGTACACGCTCAACCTCACCACCAAAATCGGCGTGACCTGGAGTATCAATAATGTTGATCTTGTGATCACCATACGTAATAGCAGTGTTTTTAGAAAGAATCGTGATCCCTCTTTCTTTTTCGATGTCATTGCTATCCATCGCTCGCTCTTCTACCTGTTGGTGTGCTTCAAAAGTACCTGACTGCTGGAGAAGTTCATCTACAAGTGTTGTTTTACCGTGGTCAACGTGCGCGATTACGGCAATGTTTTTAATCTTTTGCATAAAATGTCCTGAAGTTAGGCGTAATGCCTATATAATAATTTTCGCGAATTATACCCAAAACTTACTATATAATAGATTTTTATGATTTATTTGAAGTTTTTAATCACATACTTGTGGTCTTAAGAGCAAGGACTTTAGTTAAAGTGACAGACCATAGATCTCGTGATAGGTTTTCATCGCATAACGGTCTGTCATGGCAGCAATATAGTCTGCGATGACTCTTTTTGGTGTACGTATCTCAAAGAGCTCTTTCTGGTAAGGAGGCAGTAGATCATGGTCTTCATTAAATGCTTTGTATAACCCTTTGATACACTGTTTGCCTGCGTACATTTTACGTGCTATCTTTTCATGAGTATAGAGTTTATTAAAGAGTAGTTTTTTGAGTTTTTTTAGTGCGGTAGCCGTCTCTTTTGAAAAACCTACGGGTAACTTTATCTTGGCATCAAGCGTACCACATATAGGGATAGTTTGACGGTACTTCTCTACCCCCTCTTTTGAATTTTCTATAAAATCTTCAACAAGCAGTTTGATAAGTCCTGCCACAAAACGATGGCGATAAAGTTTTTCTGATCTTTTTATACCCTCTTTTTGTACCACAGCATCTACTCTTAAACAGAGATCATCTTGTAAAAGGTCATCAAATGTGATGAGTCCATATTTTATACCGTCATCTATATCATGTGAAGTATAGGCTATTTCATCTGCATGGTCTACTACCATCGCTTCCAAAGAGGGATGTTTCTCAAGGTCAAAATTACTGTCCAACCCATCTAAAAAAGGTTTTTTATATGGGTATGAGTGTTTAAGTACACCTTCAAGTGTAGCGAATGTAAGATTGAGTCCATCAAACTCTTTGTAGCGTTTTTCCAGTTTGGTCAGTACCCTAAAAGACTGGAAATTATGCTCAAACCCCAAAGGCCTGCCATCCTCTTTAAGCAATTTGTCCAACTCATCTCCACCCACATGTCCAAATGGTGTATGTCCCAGGTCATGCGAAAGAGCAATGACCTCTGCAAGTGTCTCATTAAGTTCAAGCATACGGGATAAAGTACGTGCTATTTGGCTCACTTCAAGTGAATGTGTTAATCGTGTACGAAAATAATCTCCCTCGTGGTTTAAAAAAACCTGTGTTTTGTATTCTAAACGCCTAAAGGAAGAACAGTGAAGTACTCTGTCTCTGTCTCTTGCATAAGGGTCTCGAAAATCTTCTTCAAAACCAAAAAAACGTTCATTAGCTTGCATATAAAGCCTTTAGTTAAAATTGATATAATTGTATCTAAATTTATGTGGAGTGTAACAATGGAAAAAATAACAATGTACCATATCGAATATGAAAAGCCAAAAGTAACACTCCTGCAACAAAGCGGTCTAGGTGTTGCAGAGATAGCTGCAAGAACCTGTTATGACTCTTTTGAAAACTCTGAGAACGAGTGTGTCAAATATGCTATGGAAGACCTGGACACAGATGCCATCAACAACATTGATGATTCTGATCTGCTTGCAAACCTTGCATGGGTACATCACCATCACTCCATCATAGAACATGCAACGCTCTCTTTTTTAGTCCAAGGTACTTCCAGAGGTGTACTTCAGGAACATGCGCGTCATAGACTTCAAGCCATTTCTGTACGATCTACACGTTATACCATGTCTTCGGTGATCAATGCCTTTGTCGCATCTCTTGAGAGTGAAGATGGTTTTGCATTCTTTTTAGAAAAGGTACTTGCATTAAACCTTTTTGTTGTCACGGATGAAGCTTACCTTAGCATAGAGATAAAAGCGATGTATGATAAATTACAGTTTCAATATGAAAAAGACCATGACTTTCTAACAAATGCCATAGCTAAATCATCTCTGCCATTTATTGAAGAGTGCAGGGGAGACAGTCAAACACTTTTTGATGCCTTTCAAATGGGTAAGAAAAAAAGAAATGTAGGAGATGGATTTAAACACATCGTCTCTGATAACTGGAAAGTAGACATGGTTGTGACATTTAATATCAGATCTTTGAAAAACTATTTTGACTTGAGAGACTCAGGCGCTGCATGGTTCCAGATACAATGGCTTGCACAGGCAATGAAAGATGTCACCCCTCTAAAATATCTCAAACTCATTGATAAAAAACATAAGTAACGAAGGCCTTTTTTTGCGACTACTAACTCTCCTACTAACTTTAACTATTTTTCAAACAACTCTCTATGCCCAAGCTCTCTCTATGGAAAATATTTCACTAAACATCCAAAAAGGACTTCAAACCAGTATAAAAGGTCAAAATAAAAGTATCATACAAAATATCTATAGCCAAACAGGCAACCAAGCTTTATGGATAGGTAAAAAAAATGCTAAAAGAGCCAGTCATCTTATACAGGCTCTGAATGATCCTCTTTTTAACTATAAAGACAAATCTTTTGATAGAGCAGCTATCTCTCGTCTTTATTATATGCTAGATAATACAGAACTAAATATTAACAGACAAGCAGCTGTTTATGCTAAACTTGATCTCGTACTTACCAGTTCTATGGTAAGACTGGTACGATTTATAGTGCAGGGTGATGTCGATTGGGATCTGGTACAAAGAAAATTCGCTGCGCTAAAAGAGAGTGATGATATCCAAGCAGACTGGGAAATGAAAGTAAAAGCATTTCCTGACCAAAAAGAACTTATATCTGCCATCATAAATGATGATATCCACAACTACCTTACATATCTTCTACCTATGGAAAAACGTTATAAAAAACTTATTAAGATGCTTAAAGATTATCGTCTTATGGATAAATTTCCAAAGCTTAAATACACTAACGACACTTTAAAACTAGGTGACAGTTCAAGTCGTATAAAAAACATAAAAAAACGTTTACAAATTTCAGGTGATTTTCCTAAAAATGTTTCTCTGACCAAAAAGTTTGATGAAACATTAAGAAGAGCTGTTATCTCTTATCAAAAAAGATATCTACTTAAGGTAACCGGTGAAGTAGACAAAGTGACCACCTACTATCTTAACCAGCCTGCCTCCAATAATATTCAAGCCATCATTACAAACCTTGATAAAACAAAACTTTATCCCAAACATTTTGAAGATGAACATATAGAAGTTAACATTCCAGACTTTACGCTTCGTTACTATCAGGATAAACAAAAGATACTTCAAAAAGGTCTTGTAGTAGGGCGCATAGACAGGCCTACACCTGTTTTTTCAGATACTATGACATACATCGTTCTTAACCCTACATGGACAGTCACAGACAATCTTGTAAAAAGAGACCTGATCCCCGTGTTAAGAGAAGAACCTGAATATCTTAAAGAAAACAATATTCGTGTTTTCCGCGGTAAAAAAGAGATAGAGGTCACGCAAGATATGTTAGATCCTTATGAGAATAGTGACAAACCTGTACCTTACCGTTTTGTACAGTACCCAGGTGAAAATAATGCACTGGGCCGTGTAAAATTTATGTTTCCTAACAAATATGATGTTTATATCCACGATACAGACAATAAATCTCTACTTGAGAGACGATATAAAATATACTCTTCAGGATGTATGCGTGTAGAACAGCCTTTTGACTTAGTAGATATTCTTCTTAAACACTCTAAAAAACGCTATAAGATAGATGATATACTCGAAACTAATAAACCTAAGACCATAGGTCTAAAAAAGCGTATACCTGTACATATGTTATATTTTACAGTCTATGAAGAAGATGGTTTAGCCTATTTTAAAAATGATATCTATCTGTATGATAAGATCATCGAAGAGTCCACAGGAGATAACAAAAAACAGACATTCACTATACCTGAGAAACGTATGATCTCTGTAAAGAAAAATGCTCAACAACAACCACCGCTCTCTAACTAAAAACTCTCTTAATAACCTCTGTATTACGGCTTTTTACGCATCTTCACCCTCTGAAGATGCGTAAGGGCTATGGCCATAGCATCTGTGATATCTAAGGGCTTTATCTCTTTTTTTATAGCAAATAATCTTTTTACCATAAAAGCCACCTGTTCTTTAGTTGCCTTTCCATTTCCTGTGACTGCTTTTTTTACCTGTAAAGGCGTATATTCATAAAAATAACCTATCTCTTGAAGTATTTTTAAAGAGAGTGCACCTCTAAATTGTGCAAGCTTCAAAACAGACTTTGGGTTATAGGCAAAAAAGATATCTTCGATCGCTACTTCATCCACTTTATGGGTCTTTAAAATGACGTCTATCCCCTCTACAAGCTCCACTATCTGCTCTTGAAGCTCTTTTGCTTTAATCTTAAGCAAACCAGCCTCAACAAGTGAAAACTTTTTTCCATCCCAAAATATGATACAGTAGCCTAAATTACGGCTTCCGGGGTCTATTCCTAAAATATTCATTCACACCTTTGTTCACATAGTGAATAAAACTATTCAACCTTGTTTTATTACGCTATTTTAGCTTAATGTGGCTAAAATATCATAAGTTATTCACATGAAGAATTCAAACACTTAAAAACAGTGAAAAATTATTCACACATTTACAAATATTAAAGGTATCCAACTATGAATGTAGGACAAAAAGTACTCTTTGAACTTAAAAAAGAAATCACTGAAACAGAATATGAACGTTATATTAAAAAACTGGTCTATGATACCAAACGTTCAAAATCCAATATTGTCTATTTTTCGGCACCTAATCTACTCATAGCCAAATGGATCAAAAGTAAATATACTGAAAAGCTTGGTCATCTCTTTGAACTGCAAAATGGGATCAAACCCGAAATAGAAATTTCTGTAGGGAAGAAAACTTCAAAAACTTCCACTGCAACAGTAAAACAGAGCAGTGAAAAAAGCAGTTCTAAAAGCACCTATCTTAACCCCTCTTTAACCTTTGAAAGCTTTATTGTCGGTGATTCCAATCAGTTTGCTTATACAACAGCAAAGTCTGTGGCTGAAAAACCTGGAAAACTTTATAACCCGCTCTTTTTATATGGTGGTGTTGGTTTAGGAAAGACTCACTTGCTTCAGGCTATTGGTAATTATCATATAGACTTGGGAAAAACTGTGATTTATACAACACTTGAACAGTTTATGAATACTTTTACATCACATCTTCGTTCACAGACCATGGATAGATTTAGAGAAAAATTCAGAGAGTGTGATCTGCTTCTTATTGATGACATTCAATTTTTAAGTAGAAAAGAACAGACGCAAGAGGAGTTTTTTCACACCTTTAATGAACTCTACAATGCCAATAAGCAGATCGTTATCACTTCAGACAGACAACCTAAAAAAATAGCTGGATTGGTAGATAGACTTAGAACCCGTTTTGAAATGGGTCTTATGGCAGACATTCAACCTCCGGGACTTGAGACAAAAATTGCCATTATCCAAAAGAAATGTGAACTGGATGGTATCAAATTAGAAAATGAGATCGTCAATTATATCGCTACACATATGGGTGATAATATCCGTGAAATAGAAGGGACTATCATTAAACTAAATGCTCTCTCTTCGATGTTAAACCATGATATCACTTTAGATTTTGCACAAAACGCCATCAAAGATCAACTAAAAGAGAAAAAAGAAAATATTACCATAGACAGTATCGTAAAGATCATATCTAAAGAACTCAACATAAAACCTTCAGATATCAAATCAAAAAAACGTACTAAAAATGTAGTAAATGCCAGAAGAATTGCTATCTATCTTGCAAGAAATCTTACTCCAAATTCTATGCCACAGATCGCTATTTATTTTGGAATGAAAGACCATACTGCCATTTCCCATGCAATGAAAAAGATCAACGAAATTATAGAAAATGATGAAAATTTCAAAGTAATATTGGAAGAGCTTTCAAATAAAGTAAATACACAAACACAAAATGATGAAAGTTAATCTATTTTTATACTAGAAAACTTGAATAAAAAAAAGATATAATTTTAGAAGTGAATAAATGTGAATGTTTAAAATATTTTTTACATTCAAACAAACAACGGTTACATCGACAAAAAAGTAGTTTTTCACATATTCATGTTGTACTACTACTACGTACTAAAATTATTAAAAATAAGGAAAGTCAATGAAGATAAGAGCACAAAAGCAAATTGTAGAATCTATACTTATTAATTTACAACCTTTTTTAGAAAAAAAAGATGCCAGTCAAATTACCTCACATATTCTTTTTACTACACAAGAAGGTAAATGTATTATTAAAGCTACAGATTCTGAAATTGGTTTAAAGATAGTCACTGAAAATATTGATATAGAAGCTGAAGGATCTTTTACTGCACATGGTAAAAAACTTTTAGACATCATACGTATTTTAAAAGATGATGAAATAACACTAGAAATTTTAGATAACAATCTGATCATTAAACAAAAACATTCTAAATTTAAATTACCTACATTTGATCCAAATTCTTATCCAAACTTTCCAAGTATTGAAGATAAACCGCAAATTACTCTTGATTCTTTAAGTCTCATACAAAATTTGAAAAAAATATCACCTGCTATTGATACAAACAATCCAAAATTTGAACTTAACGGTGCATTGATCAATATAAAAAGTGATTCAACTGATCTAGTAGGTACAGATACAAGAAGATTAGCCATAGCTTCTATTCCAGGAAACAATGGTGAAGAATTATCACTTATCGTTCCTAAAAAAGCAATTTTGGAAATACAAAAACTTTTTTTAGATCAGATCGATATTTATTATGATGAAACCAATTTAATTATTTCAAATGAAAATTACTATTTTTATACAAGATTGATCAATGGTAAATTTCCTGATTATCAACGTATTATTCCAAATTCTACAAAACATACGATCACTTTACCGAAAAAAGAGATGATCGATGCAATTAAAATGATCACAACAATTTCTCAAGAGATAAAAATGACCCTTCTTTCAGATACGATTATTTTTAATTCTCTTTCAGCAGATAACGTTGAAGCAAAAACAGAATTAGAGTTAGATACAAATCTTGATGATAAATTCGAACTCTCTTTTAACAGTAGATATATATTGGATTTTATCTCACAAACAAATAAAAATGAATTTACCATAGAATTTAATGAACCATCATTACCTTTTATTGTTAAGGATGAAAATTTTATTACAATCATCATGCCAATAGTTGCATAAAAAAGGAAAAACCGTTATATGAGTGAAAAATCAACAAAATATATTTTTGTTACTGGTGGTGTACTCTCTTCTTTAGGAAAAGGTATTACTGCTGCAAGCGTAGGAACATTACTTAAACATACAGGACAACGCGTAGGTGTTCTTAAACTTGATCCCTATATCAATGTCGATCCGGGTACTATGTCACCACTTGAACATGGAGAAGTATTTGTCACCAAAGATGGTGCAGAAACGGATCTTGATCTAGGTCATTATGAAAGATTTCTAGATACATCTCTTACTAAGAACAATAACTTTACAACAGGGCTTGTATATAAAACCGTTATTGAAAATGAACGAAAAGGTAAATATCTTGGAAAAACAATTCAAGTAGTACCTCATATCGTTAATGAAATAAAAGAACGTATTATCAGAGCAGGTGAAGGTAGAGATATACTCATCGTTGAACTTGGTGGAACCACTGGAGATATAGAAGGTTTGCCATTTCTTGAGACTATCAGACAAATGAAACATGAACTTGGTAAAACACAAGTCATGAATGTTCACGTAACACTTTTGCCATATATTAAAGCAGCAGGTGAACTTAAAACAAAACCTACACAGCACTCTGTACAAGAGCTTAGACGTATTGGTATTGCACCGCATATGTTAGTACTTCGTGCTGAAGTTCCTGTTTCTGCAGAGATTAAACGTAAAATAGCTTATTCATGTGATGTTGAGTTGGAATCTGTGATCGTTGCAGAAGATGCATCAACGATCTATCAGGTACCACTTAATTTTCAACGTCAAGATATGCTTAGACCTATTTGTAAACAGTTAGAACTTGAAAATTGTGAACCAAAAATGGATGAGTGGACCAATTTAGTACATAAGATCATTATGCCAAGTACTGAAATGAAAATTGCATTTGTTGGTAAATACCTCGATCTAAAAGAGTCTTATAAATCACTCACTGAAGCACTTATCCATGCAGGTGCTCATCTTGATACCAGAGTAAACATCAAATGGGTAGACTCTGAAAAGGTAGAAGAAGAGGGTGCTCAAAAACATTTGAATGATTGTGATGGTATTTTGGTTGCAGGTGGATTTGGTCAGCGTGGTGTAGAAGGTAAAATTAAGGCAATTCAATATGCAAGAGAAGAAAAAGTACCTTTCTTAGGTATATGTCTTGGTATGCAACTCTCTATGATAGAATTTGCAAGAAATGTACTTGGAATTGCAGATGCAAACTCTGTAGAATTTGATGAAAATACTCCAAATCCTCTTATCTATCTAATAGATGAATTTATAGATGCTTCTGGTTCTAAACAGGTAAGAACAAAAACATCGCCTATGGGTGGTACAATGCGTCTTGGTGAGTATGAATGTGAAACAAAAGAAGGTTCAAATCTTAGAGTTGCTTATGATGCACCGATGATTTTTGAGAGACATAGACACCGATATGAAGCAAATCCTAAATACAGAGAATCTCTAGAAGCTAACGGTATGGATATTACAGGTGAATCTCATGGACTTATAGAGGCTGTTGAAGTGGTTGATCACCCATGGTTCTTAGGTGTTCAATTCCATCCAGAATTTACATCAAGACTTCAAAATGTAAATCCTTCTATTTTAGCATTTGTAAATGCTTCACTAGAACATAACACTGTAGATGCATAAAACATTAACGCTTTCCGCGTTAGAGTTACTTCTTAAAAATCGTTTTAAAGAGGGGTTCCTCTCTTTAAAAGATCTTCCCCAACCTTCCACTTTTAAAGATATGGATAAAGCTACCCAGCGTATAGTACAGGCTATTAAAAACAGAGAAAATATCACGATCATAGGTGATTATGACGTAGATGGTGTTACCTCTACAACACTTATGAAACTTTTTTTTGAAGAGATAGACTATCCTATAGAGTGGATCATCCCTAATCGTTTTAAAGATGGATACGGGCTCTCAGCAAATATCATACCTCGTATCTTAGGCACGGATCTTGCCATAACAGTAGATAATGGTATCTCTGCAGTGTATGCTGCCAAACTCTGTAAAGAAGAGGGCATAGAACTCATTATCACAGATCATCATCTTTTAGCTCCTGAAATACCTGAAGCATTTGCCATTATAGATCAAAAACAAGAAGCGTGTGATTTTCCTTATGCGGATGTTTGTGGTGCTCAGATAGCATGGTACCTTATAGCATCACTTAAAAATGCTTTAGATATAAAAATAAATATGATGCAATATATGGAGCTTACAGCCATTGCCATCATCGCTGATATGATGCCTTTGACACATATAAATAGAGTAATGGTCGTTGCAGGATTAAAACAACTCTCTAAAAGTACAAAACCGGCGCTTAAAGCCTTTTTGGAACATTATGACAAGGAATCATTAACTGCAGAGGATATCGGCTTTCTTCTGGCTCCTTTGCTTAATTCTGCAGGACGTATGGATGATGCATCACATGCGGTAGAGTTTTTGACCTCTACAAACATCTATGATGCTAGAGTAAGATTGGGAAGATTACAGGATTTCAATACCTATAGAAAAGAGACAGAAGCGAACATTACCAAAAAAGCTTTGGCAGATGTGAATAACTCAGATGATGTTTTAGTACTTGCAGGAGAAGAGTGGCACGAAGGAGTAGTAGGTATAGTAGCTGCCAGAGTGGCCAGAGAACATGAAAAACCGACGATCATACTCTCATCCAATGGTGAGGGTATGTTGAAAGGTTCGGGGCGTAGTTTTCATGACTGTGATCTCTTTGCTATAACAGACAGCTGTAGAACACATTTAGAAA
>CBFHPE010000010.1:0-28198 GCA_965657515.1 Sulfurovum sp. | reverse complement strand
CATCATCATGAAAACGGATCTTACCTATGGCACTTTTAAAACTGTCTGTTAACGTATCTAACATTTTTTACCTACATTTATTCTATTTTATTGTTGCGATTTTACCCTATTTAGGCTTATTATTTATAACGTGCTATATCTTTAGGCTCTTTGGCATTAAACTCATAATCAAGTATCTTCATCTTTGCAGAGTGTAAAAGTACACGTTTAGACTGAGTACGGCTTCCATACTGTTCATCACCTACTATAGGATGACCTATATGTGCCAAGTGTACACGTATTTGATGTGTTCTACCTGTAGTGATCTCTATATGCACTTTTGACTTTTTACCCTGCAATTCTTCCGGTTTTACGATCGTATGTGCTTTTCTACCACGTACTGGATCTATCATAGAAAATGCTTTTCCTTTTTTTACTGTGAAGATAGGCTCGTCTATTTCTACTTTTTCATAAAGTACTCCCTCGATCCATGCCACATAATGTTTCTCAACTCTGCGCGCTTTAAACTCCTTAATCGCGCGGTCTATAAATTCTCTATTTTTACCTAAAAGCAATACACCTGATGTATCTCTGTCAAGTCTATGTAGAAGTTCTGCACCATCTATGGCATCTTGGATCTCGTAAGAGTCTACCTGTGCAGGTTTGTTGATAGCGATGATGTCGTTATCTTGATAGAGTATTTCTATATCTTCAGGGTACTCTACACGAAAAAAAGTATCTGTATGTATATCTGCACGTGCGATCTTGACTTTTTTATCTTCTACAAATACAAGGCCCCTGTCTATAAGTTCTTTTGCTTTTTTATTTGAAATGTCTTTTTGTCTTGCCAGGACTTTATATGCTTTATCTGTAGCCATTTTGTTCTATCCTTATCTATATTATAAAACATCTTTCAAACTCTTCACTATAGGTGAAATGTCTGTACGATGCTTAATGTGCGTTTGTTTCAACAAGCCGTGTTGAGACAATCTTCTTGAAAGATTTGATGCCTCAACCACAGCGATACCTTCTACTGCATCAAAAATATCTTTTTGATTGAAGTAATGCTTTCCAGAGATGATCTTACATCCAAACTGTGCAGCTTCTGCTGCATTGTGTCCACCTATGGGTTCAAATGCGCCGCCAAGTATGACGATGTCAGAAATAGCATACAAGTTTACCAATTCACCCAATTTATCTACCACTATGATGTCACTTTCAAAGTCTTCTTTTTTTGAATACCTTTGCCATGTCATCTCTTCTTCTATTGCAAATCTTTCCACTTCAGCGGCTACCTTGGAAAAACGTTCAGGATGACGAGGCACCATAAGAAGTTTTGCATCTTTTTGCTCTTTTTTAAAGTCTGAAAATGCCTTTAAAATGATCTCTTCTTCCCCCTCATGTGTACTTGCACCACAAAGAAGTAAAGAAGCTGGCTTCTGTAATGTTTTAGAAGGTGTAGGTAACTTAGAGAGTTTAATGTTCCCTGTAACCATCACATTGGATGCACCCAGTATCTCTAAACGTTCTTTATCCACTGTTGTCTGTGCATAGACTTCATCGATATGTTTAAATATCTGTCTGTACAACCATGCCATCTTCTGATACTTTGGAAATGACCTGTCCGACATACGGGCATTAATAAGCAGTGTTTTTGCTCCTCTTCTACGAGCCAAAGCAAACAGAAGATACCAAAATTCTGCTTCCATGACCACCAAAGCTTTTTGGGGTTTTAACCAGCCAAAAAGCAAGGGTTCAAAAGGAAGATAGCGACTCTCTTTTGTATAGTCCCCAATAGCTCCAAATCCTGTTTGTGTGGTTGTACTCATCCGTAAAACATCTTCAGGTAAAGCATCAACCAAAGGTTTGATCGCTTTTGCTTCACCAAAACTGCAAGAGTGAAACCAGATCCCATGTGATTTTAATGGTCCGTTCTTCCATAAAAAAAATCTTGCCGGTATAGAGTTTTTATATTTCTGTTTAAAAGAAAAAATTGCCAGGAAAGGTAATGCGATAACATAAATAACAAAAGAAAAAAGAGTATAAATGAAAAAAAACACTTCTGCCTCCAAAATACAATGGGGACCGAAGCCCCACTCTTATTGAACGTGCCCGAACGAAGCGACAATTGCCCTTGGGGTGCTAAGTACTCTTATGCCTCTGCAGTTACAGGTTCGATATATAAAATACGACCACAGTGAGGACAATTTACGATCTCATCACCTTTGATCACTTCTGAATAAGTTTTATCATTGAGCTTCATGTAACATCCGTAACATGCTTGCTTTTTTACAGGAACTACAGCTGTATTTCCAGCCCATATACGGATCTTCTCATAAAATGCAAGTACTTTTTGTTCAAGGTTTCTACTAAGTTCTTCTCTTTTTACAAAAAGTGCCCCTTTGCTTTTTTCTATCTCAGCTTTTTCTGCTGAAACTTCTTGATTTACTTCATCAAACTTAGCACTCAAAGTAGTAACACTTTCATTTGCTTCATCAAGAAATGATCTTTTTGTTTCATTGATCCCTTGAAGTCTTTCGATCTCTTCATTTGCAAAAGTCATTTTTTCTTTAGCGATATCTTCTTCCAAAGAGAGTGCTTTCATCTCTTTTTCTGTTGTGATCTCTTTTGCTTTTTTAGTATTGAGTGCAAGTTGCTCATTAAGCATAGCAAGTTGCTCTTCAAATGTTTTTACTTTTGCATCATTCTCTTCGATATCAGTATTCAATGCATCAAGTTCAGCTTGCGCTGCTTTGATCTTCTTCTCTACTCTAGCCACTTTTTTATCTGCAGCTTCAAGTTGCGGGTTATAACTGTCGATCGCTTGATCATTTTTTGCAAGCTCTATCAGCTCTTTTAGATGTTTGCTCATCTGTGTCCTTTAAGGGTTTTAACGGCTCTATTACAGCCTCTTTGTCTACTTTATATCGTTGTCAATATAAAATGGATTTTTAGAATTTGAAATTATAGCCAAAATAGGTAAAACTTTCAATTCATCCATCAGAATCTCTGCAAAAAACTTCTCAGATTCATAATGCCCGATATCCACCATCATCAAATCTTCACTCATCGCTTTCATTGCATCATGGTATTTGATATCACCAGTTAAAAAACAATCTGCTTCAACCTCATCCATAAGAGATGCCCCTGCACCAGTTGTTAATGCGATAGAGGTGATCTTCTCTTTTTTGCCCACCACTTTGAGTGTAGGCAAATTCAATTTCTCTTTTAAAAAGCTCAAAAGTTCTTTATACTTCCACTCCTCTTTTGTCGTACATACAAAAGGGTTTTGTGACGCTACTTTAAAACCTAATACCTTTTCAAACACATACTTATTTAAATGTGTCTGGTCAAAGTTTGTGTGCAGTGCAATAAGAGAGTGCTTCTTTAATATCATCTGTTCGATAAGGTTAGAAGGATACTTTGCAAAATCAAGTTGGCTAAGATTTCCAAAAATAAGCGGATGATGAACTACAAAAAGCGTACCCTCTTCTGCATTATCTATCATTTCAGAATCTACATCTAAAGAAACAACTATTTGAGATACTTCACGAGACATATCACCTACGATAAGTCCCGAATTATCCCACTTTTCCTGTAGTTCAAATGGGCTTGTCTCATCCAAAAAATTGTAAATTTCCTGTAGTGTCATGCTAAACTCTTATTTTTTAACACGTTCTGATTTTGCTATCACCTGATCTCGAAGTGATTCTTTATATCCGATGATCTCATCTCTTGTCTCAGGAGAAGCAGTTGAAACGATCTGTGCAGCTAAAATACCTGCATTTTTAGCACCATTTAGCGCTACTGTAGCCACTGGAACGCCGCCAGGCATCTGAAGTATGGAAAGTACTGAATCCCATCCATCGATAGAGTTACTTGACTTTACAGGTACACCGATCACTGGCAGTGGAGACATGGAGGCTATCATACCCGGTAAATGTGCGGCACCACCTGCTCCGGCAATGATGACTTGGATCCCACGTTTGTGTGCATTGGCAGAAAATTCAAAAAGCTTCTCTGGTGTTCTGTGCGCTGAGACTATATCTAACTCATAACCCACATTGAACTGTTCTAACATATTTGCAGCCTCTTGCATCACCGGAAGATCAGAGTCTGATCCCATCACTATACTTACTACTACTTTTCCCATGATTTAACCTTTAGTGTCTTTTTGACTTTTTCTGCTTTTTCTAATGCCTCTTCTATGGTATCTGAAAGGATCGTCACATGTCCCATCTTTCTAAATGGCCTTGTACTTTTTTTTCCATACAGATGGATCTTTACACCTTCTATAGCCATACATTCTGTAAAACCTTCATAATATACAGGACCTGTGTACCCCTCTTCTCCTAAAAGATTTAACATCACTGAGGGTTGAAGTATCTCTGTACTTCCAAGGGGAAGACCCAGTATCGCACGAAGTAGTTGCTTAAGTTGTGAAGTAAGAGTAGCATCTACAGTATGGTGTCCACTATTATGTGGTCTGGGAGCCACTTCGTTGATCAGTATATTACCGGCTTTGTCAAGGAAAAACTCAACGGCTAACAGACCAACCATTTCAAAGTTTTCTATGATCTTTACTGCCAATGCTTCCGCTTCTTTGGCTTGCTCTGCACTTATATTTGCAGGACAAAAAAGATCTTCAACCAGATTGGTCTTCTCATTGAATGTCATCTCTACAGCAGGAAAACAGCGTATCTCCCCTGCGCTGTTACGAGCGGTGATCACTGCGATCTCTTTATCAATATCGACCATCTCTTCACACATCGATGCTCCAACTAAAAGGCTATCTTCACTACTGCGTATGAGAGAGACACCTTGCCCGTCATACCCGCCTTTACGCAATTTCTGTACAAAAGGATATGAGAGCTTACCACTTGCTATAGCCTCATGTATCTGCACTTCTTCATCATAACATGCAAATGAAGAGGTCGGCAAATTATGTGTGGCATAAAACTCTTTTTGTGATCCCTTATCTTGGATAAGTGCCAAAGTGTCTGGGTCCGGCAAGATCATTAAGCCTTCAGACTTCAGCTTTTGGAGTGCATCAATATTAATATTTTCCAACTCATACGTAAGGATGTCGACCTGCTTACCAAAATTATATACATCGTCAAAGTCTCTAAAGTCACCTTTTACATAGACAGAAGCAACACCACGCGCAGAACACTCTTCATCAGGATCCAGTACATAAGAGATGATATCCCATCTACTCGCCTCTTGTATCAGCATTTTACCTAGCTGACCTCCGGCGATCACTCCCATCTTTAGGTTTGAAGTTACTAATTTTTCTATCATCGTGCCACCTTTACTTTACAGTTAATGGTTTTACCCTCTAACACGCGCGTTACGTTCTTCTTCTTGTGCTTTATACAACTGAGCACAGCCTATAGAGAGTTCTCTGACTTTCAAAATATAGTTCTGTCTCTGTGCCTGAGAGATCGCCTTACGTGCATCAAGTACATTAAATGCATGAGAAGCTACCATACACTGGTCATACGCAGGCAAAGGAAGCCCTGCATCCAAACAGACCTGACACTCGTTAGAAGCATCTTCAAAGTGTTGGAACAAGTTCTCTACATTTGCGACTTCAAAGTGGTATTTTGAGAACTCATACTCTGTCTCTTTATGTACATCACCATACGTAGTGACTTCATCACCATTTGTGTTCCAAACAAGATCATAAACCGACTCAACACCTTGCAGATACATCGCCAAACGCTCAGTACCATAAGTGATCTCAACAGCCACAGGATCACAGGCGATACCTCCGACCTGCTGAAAGTAAGTAAATTGTGTTACTTCCATACCATCAAGCCATACTTCCCAACCAAGACCCCAGGCACCAAGTGTCGGTGACTCCCAGTTGTCTTCAACAAAACGTATGTCATGTTGGGTCAGATCAAGTCCCAGATACTCTAAAGATTTCAAGTAAAGCTCTTGAATATTATCCGGACTTGGTTTTATGAGTGCCTGAAACTGATAGTAGGCTCCCAAACGGTTTGGATTCTCACCATAACGTCCATCCGTAGGGCGGCGGGAAGGCGCCACATACGCAGCAGACCAAGGCTTAGAATCAAGGCTTCTTAAAAGAGTGGCAGGATGAAATGTCCCTGCACCTGATGGGATGTCATACGGTTGTACGATATTACAACCCTGATCTGCCCAAAATTGTTGTAGTTTGAGGAGTAGTTCGCTAAAGGTGATACTATTTTTGTTCATTTATTTTTTCTTTGTATTAAAGTATTGTTTCAATCTCAGATGAGTCAAGCTCTATTTTTTTGGCTTTAGAAATTCTGTCTTCTTGCAGTTTTACTTTTAACTCATCATCAGTAAGTGCCATGATCTGTATAGCCAAATATGCAGCATTAACAGCTCCTGCCTGACCAATGGCAAGTGTACCTACAGGCATTCCGTCTGACATCATCACTGTACTTAAAAGTGCATCTTCCCCTTTAAGTGAGCCAAATTCAATAGGTACACCAAGTACAGGTTTTGTGGTATTAGCTGCGACTGTACCGGCCAAATGTGCTGCCATTCCTGCAGCAGTAATGAACACTTGTGCCCCTTTTTCTTCAGCTGACTTGATATAGCTTTTAGTTCTCTCCGGACTCTTATGTGCAGAAGAGACAATAAGCTCATACGCTACACCGAACTTTTTTAATGTCTCAGTACAGTCAACCATTACTTCATAGTCAGTTTTAGAAGCAATAACAATAGAAACAAACTTCATTCTTTATCCTTTTTTTTAATCTCAATACTCATAGAGCTTTAGGTTCTAAATGCATAGGTGTAGACTCATCAGTAAGTCCTTTTTTCTCTAATGCTTCAGCAATTTCACGTCTCAATATTGTATATCCCGGTAATGTTGTTGGAAGCAAGATCTCATTCACATTTCCACTATGTACACACTCTAAGACCTTACCCTCTTTTGTAGTAAGTTGATTAAACGTCATCATATACGCACCATTCACTTCTTCTATCTTACCAATCTCATTGTCAACAAGCTCAACAGAAGCTCCCACTGGTAAAACAATTTCTACACTGTCACCAAGACATGTTTTATCTTTACACTTCCAAGTCGTACCATCTTCACTCACAAGTCCTGCAACCTGATGCGTACCATACTGTATAGAAAAGTCATTTGACTCTGTATCATTACGATCAAAAGGACGTGAAACAAGATATGCGTCTGAAAAACCTCTGTTTTGCGTTGTATGAAGTTCTTTTTGATAGCGTTTTTCATCAAAATCATCTGCATAAAAATCATCTATGGCATGGCGATATGCTTTAGTCACAACACCTGCATAATAAGGAGATTTTGTTCGTCCTTCTATTTTAAGTGAATCTAAAACCCCTGAACGTAACATTTCATCGATATGCGATGCCATATTCATATCTTTGGCATTCATAATGTATGTACCTACTTCAGACTCTTCTTCAAGTCTAAATGTCGTACCACTCTCAGGGTTATGCGCATAGATCTCATATGGAAAACGACAGTCATTTGCACAAGATCCACGGTTTGGTACACGTCCAGTCTGTAAAGAAGAGATAAGACAGCGTCCAGAGTATGCAAAACACATAGAACCGTGAACAAACACCTCTAGTTCCAAATCTGGTATCACGGTCTTGATCGCTTCACAATCTTTTAATGATATCTCACGAGCCACGATGATACGCTTTACGCCTAAATCGTAATAGACCTGTGCATCCAAAGCATTCATAACATTGGCTTGAGTAGAAAGATGGATAGGGATATCCGGCGCTATTTTGGCTGCCAATTTCACTACACCCGGACTTGAAACGATCAAAGCATCAGGTTTTAGTTCAGCAACCTTCGCAATGTGATTCTCATAAAGTTTTATCTGTGAATTAAACGGAAAAGAGTTCACTGTAGAGTAAACTTTTTTGCCACGCTCATGTGCATAAGCTATCCCCTGTGCATAAGAGTCCATGTCAAACTCTTTACCTGAACGTATACGCAATGAAAAAGTACTTGTGCTCCCATATACGGCATCAGCACCATAATTTAGAGCGATCTTCATCTTCTCCAAGTTACCTGCCGGTGCTAAAAGTTCTACTTTTTTTTGCATAATTATCCCATTTATAATATTGGAGCTATTTTACCCTATTAGTAGTAAAAAGTAGTTTTATGCTAGAATCGCTCTATGAATAAAACAACCAGAATAGACCTACATAATCACACCACACGATGTAATCACGCAGAAGGTACTGTCGATGAGTATATTCAAAAAGCCATTGAACTAGGCATAGATGTTTATGGTTTTTCAGAGCATGCACCCATGGATTTTGATCCACATTACCGTCTTGCATTTGAAGAGATGGATGCTTATAGAGTTGATATACTCCAAGCAAAAGAAAAATATAAAAACGATATAAAAATTCTTTTAGGCTATGAAGTAGACTGGCTGCCTGGACATATGAATGAAAAGGTTCTTAATGTAGATGTTGATTACCTTATAGGATCCGTACATTTTATAGATAAATGGAGTTTTGACAATCCTGAGTTTATAGGTGGTTGGGAAAACAAAGATATAGACGAGATATGGAAAGCCTACTTTGAAGCAACAGAAGCCATGGCAAGGTCTAGAAAGTTTGACATCGTAGGGCATCTTGACCTTATAAAGATATTTAAATTTATGCCTAAACAAGATGTAAGAGTATTGGCACAAGATTCACTCAAAGCGGTCAAAGAATCAAATATGGTCTTAGAGGTCAATACCGCTGGTTTACGTAAACCGATTGGAGAGCTTTACCCCTCACGCGAATTATTAGAAGTGGCCTATGAAATGGATATACCCATCACCTTTGCTTCAGATGCACATGCAGTAGAACAGATAGGTTTGGGATATGACCTGGCAACCGCCCTTGCAAAAGACATTGGGTACACTAAAGCTGCTACTTTTGAAGGCCGAGATAGAGAGTTGATTATTTTTTAGGCATAAATCTCAGGGCCCAAAAAGCCCAGATAGATAATTGATTAATTTTTAAACAGTAAAGTTATCTCCTCTAAATGATTACTCGCTATAATGAATGGATAACTTTAAATTTAGGAGAAATACATGGGTAAATTTGTAAACAACACAGATGAGTTTTTTAAATATTGTGAAGAGAATGAGGTTGAGTTTGTAGACTTTAGATTTACAGACATCAAAGGTACATGGCACCACATCTCATATAGAATGAGTGCTGTAACTGCTGAACAACTTGAGGGTGGTCTTCCATTTGATGGTTCATCTATCGAAAACTGGCAACCGATCAACAAATCGGATATGTTACTAAAGCCAGATGTACCAACAGCATTCCTTGATCCTTTTACTGCTGACAGTACGATCATTGTATTTTGTGATGTATATGATATTTACAAAAATGACCTTTATGAAAGATGTCCAAGATCTATCGCTAAAAAGACACTTAAATATATGGAAGAATCTGGTGTGGGTGATGAGGCATACTTTGGTCCTGAAAATGAATTTTTTATCTTTGAAAATGTTCAGATCTGGTCAGGTGTCAATCAATCAGGATTTAGAGTAGACTCTGAAGAAGGTGAATGGAACTTCAGTACTTCTTATGATGAAATCGGAAATATGGGTCACAGACCAGGAACAAAAGGTGGATACTTCCCAACAATGCCAACAGACACAATGGTTGACCTTAGAGCTGAAATGATGTTACTTCTTGAAGAAGTAGGTTTGACAGTTATGCTTGGTCACCACGAAGTTGCTCAGGCACAAGGTGAGATCGGTATCAAATTTGGTGATATGATCGAAGCTGCAGATAATGTACAAAAATACAAATATGTTGTAAAAATGGTAGCACACCTTAACGGTAAATCTGCGACATTTATGCCTAAACCACTTTATGGTGATAACGGTAACGGTATGCACGTACACCAGTCTATCTGGAAAGACGGTAAAAACCTTTTCTATAAAGAGGGTGAATATGCAAACCTTTCAACAATGGCACTTAACTACCTTGGTGGTATCTTTAAGCACTCAGGTGCAGTTGCATCATTTACTAACCCAAGTACAAACTCATACAAAAGACTTGTACCAGGATTTGAAGCACCATCGATCTTGACTTACTCTAGCCAAAACAGATCAGCTGCTTGTCGTATCCCTTATGGTGCGGGTGAAATGGCTACTAGAATCGAGACTAGATTCCCAGATTCTGCTGCTTGTCCTTACCTTTGTTTCTCAGTACTTATGCTTGCTGGTCTTGATGGTATTAAAAATGCAGATGTACCTGTAGGACCGATGGACATTGACCTATTTGAACTCACTCTTGATGAGATCAAAGAGAAAAATATCCCACAAATGCCTCGTACACTAAGAGAATCTCTAGAAGGTCTTCGTGGAGACTTTGAGTTCCTTAGACCAGTTATGTCAGAAGAGTTTATCACGACATACAGACAATATATGTTTGCAAGTCAAGTACACCCTGATGAAGCTAGACCTACAGGATTTGAATTCTATTCAACTTACTCTTGTTAATTTTTCCTTTCGGGCTTTCTTGCCCGAAAGACACTTCTTTTTTTTTCCATATATATCTACTTGTTTAATTTCACATCATATAAGTTGAGTTATTTATGATAATATATATTTTAGTGACATCGTAAGGAAATACCATGATTTACACAGTAGAAACAACAGAACATATAGACATAGTAAAAAAAGAACTTGAAGAACAAGCCAAAGCCACAGGCTTTGGTGTATTAAAAATATATGCGTTTAAAAAGATTTTAGAAGACAAGGGTTTTCCTATAGAAAAAGACATAACCATTTTTGAGCTATGCAATCCTCCTGGTGCACAAAAGGTACTCTCTGAAATGTCTTCACTTTCTGTCTATCTGCCTTGTCGACTTTCGGTTTATGAAGAAAATGGCGTAACCATATTGGCAACCATAGGCTTTGAGGATATTCTCAAGGGTATTGAAGTAGATGAACATTTCAAATCATATATGGCGTTAGTCTTTGAAAACCTTAAGCAGGTGATGCAGAGTTGGAACCATTAAGAGTCATTGTATTGCAATACAATAATATTCCAGTGATATAACAACAAACATTTTCGCAAGAAACAACTTTAGCTATTGCCTTTGTCTTTATGTTCTTTCAACGCCTTTTCGTAAAGTCTCTTGTCTAACATATTTAGCGGTATATACAAGATGATAGCTCCTAATGCTATATATCCTGCGTAAGGAGCAAGATCGATCCATATACTGCTCGCTTCTGCATCTAGTGCATCTTTTAATGTATCAGAAAATACAAAAAAAGTTCCAAAAAGCATTACTACCAAGAGCAAGAAGCCCATGATATTTTTCCTGACTTTGTAGTTATGTAGATAATTCATACTGTGTCCTGTTTTTTAAGTGAGTGATTATATCTTTCTTTATAAAATAAATAAATTATAGCACGCTAATGCGTAAACAACTTCTTCTCTTCCTCTTTTTTAAAGAAGGTGAAATAACCCCAAAGCGTTGTACCATAGACAAAAATAGAGAGCATCACAACTCCGGTAGTCACCACTTCAAAAAGCTCTTTATACTCATATGATGAAGGGATCATATGTACAAGGATGATTGAAAGTGCACCTTTCATTCCTGAGAAAGTGAGTATGAACCACCCTTCAAAACCAACTGGTTTGATCTGCTCTAGCTTACTCCCCCAAAATGCAAATTTTGCCATAGAGATCGCACGTATCAATGTAGTGATGATAAACATCATAAATATCTCTACTTTATACTCCCAAAACTTCTCCAAACTGACTATCTCTGCTAACACAAAGAAGATCATTACTGCTGCGATATAGCCAAACTCTTTTGCCATCTCATAGATATACTCCATACGTTCAGAAGTTGTCGAGTCTATCCCGTGAAGACGAAGTCTTTGCATAAATGTTTTGCTCTTTTTGGACTCCTCTTTACTCAGCGTCTCAATATCGATATCGACCCATGCTTTAGTCGCAATGATCGCAGTGATCAATGTCAGGATACCACTGATATGCAAATGCTCCGCCAATATATATGCAAAATACGCTTCAATGATAAAAACAAATAGCTCTCCTCTTTTATCATTGGTCAGTTTCATCAGCATATAAAAAAGGTACCCTAGTCCGATACCGATCCCCATACTCATAGCAAAGACACGAAGTGCATCCAGTGTTGCTTCACCGGCATCTATCGTACCGCTCATCATCCATGGAAGCCCTATGAAGAAAAAAGCGATGACCGCTGTGGCATCGTTACCTAAAGATTCACCTTCTATCAAAACTTTGATATCATGTCCTATGCCTTTAAAGCGTGAGAGTACTGACTGTACACTCACAGCATCCGTAGCCATATTTATCGCAAAAAGTGAGACGTACGCACCCAGTGTGAGCCCTTCAAAGATCCCAAAGTAGTACATGCTTGCTCCAGCAGTGATGGACAGAGCCACAGCGATCACTGCCAGGTAGAAGATACTCCAGCTATGTTTTTTAATGTCTGAAAAATGCAGATGCAGAGCATCGCCCATAAAAATAAGCGGTATACAGAACAAGATGATCGTATCAAAATAGTGTGGAAGGTCTATGGGTACTGCCATAGGAACATAAGTATAGATGGTATAAGAACCGATAAGAAGTAAAAACACTGAAGGTATTTTCAATTTATTGGCTAGCGCATCTGAAAAGACAACCAGTCCTAAAATAGTGATAAGTATGATACCTGGTGCAAAATCATGCATCTGCATTCTCCCTTATGATTTGTTTTGATTCTATTTTAATAGCTGTTGTACTTCATGTAGACTTCTATAGCCTTTTTGACATACCATATGTCCCTCTTGATCTATGATCACTACTGAAGGAAAAGCATTGGCTCCCATCGAACGTGCTTTTGAAAAGTCATGTTCCATAAGAAGTTGGGCTCTGTCACTTTTATAAAACGTATCAAACTTTTCTATATCAATATCTATGGAGTCCAATAATCCCATCAAGACTTCAACTTGTGTGATATCCTCTCCCTTGGCATAAAAAGCGTTTTGTATGATGTGAAGATACTCAAAAGATCTTTGCATACCAAAAAGCTCACATACACTCACTACTGCTTTACAAGCGGGATAGGTATCATAGTCAAAATATTCTTTTTCAAATAAAGCATTTGAAAATGGCTGTCCTGTACTTTTAGAAACCTGTTGCCAATGTCCTTGAAGATAACGTTTGGAACTTTCATCCCACCTCATCTCTCCCTTGGTACGTAAGCCCCCTACTACCAATGAACATGTGTAATCATCACTCTTTCGTAATGCTTCCATGATCGGAGCAAACCCCCAACACCATGAACACATGGGGTCAACCACAAAAATGATCTCTTTTTTCATATGTTAGACCGTTTTCTTAAAAAAGTGTCCCACTGTCATTTGAAACAGGGGTAAGAGGTACCTTTTTCTTAGGATGTAAAGGATTATCATCTTCCACATACGTTGGTTCATCATCCTCATACGTTGGTGTATCATCGATGTTGATCGTAGGTGCCAACCCTATATCTTCAACTTCCGGATCAATATCTTCAATGATCTCCGTCTCACTCATCAACATATTATCATAAGGATCTTGTACAGGTTTATTATGGGCATCAGGCAATGGTGAGTTTTGTGTAAATAACTCTTCTTTTCCTTCATACTCACCTGTATATACTCCCTCTGGTCTATCAAATGTACGTTTGGTTTCCGGATACAGTTCTAAAAGTTTTTTATAATAAAAAGCAAAAGCCGGTGCAGCCAATGCACCTCCAGTAGCACCATAACCTATCTTTTTATTGTCATCTCTACCAAACCATACTATGGTCTCGATCGTTGGGGAGTATCCACAGAACCATGCATCGATGTTGTTATTTGTAGTCCCTGTCTTTCCAGCAAGTTCTATACCTTCTACGCGTGCATTTCTACCTGTACCTCTTTGTACAACATCTTTTAATACATCTGTCATAAGGTAAGCTTGTTCAGGCGTTGTAAAGTCTTCTATCTCTTTGAGTCTTGTTTCAAAGATCACAGCACCCTCTTTAGAGATGATCTTACTCACAAGACGTGGTTCTATCATATGCCCTTTGTTGGCAAATACAGAAAATATCTGCGCCATTTTAAGTGGACTGAGTCCCAGGTTACCAAGTGCGATCGACATATCTCTTGGGATATGCGGTACATCCAAAAATTCAAGTCTTTTACGAATGGTACTGACCCCAAGGTCTGCTACGAGGTTAATGGTTGCCAAGTTACGTGAATGCACCAAAGCTTCTCTAAATGGGATGAACCCTTTAAAGTCATGCTCATAGTTTTTAGGTGACCAGATCTTAGGTTTTCCTTTATGATAATACTGGAATGTTCTTGCAAGGTCAGTGAGAGGACTTGCAGGATTATATCCCATATCCAATGCTGTTTGATAGATAAAAGGTTTAAAGGCAGAACCAGGCTGTCTACTGGATTGTGTAGCACGGTTATAACTTGATTTCTCATAATCAGTTGTTCCCACCATCGCCAAAATATCACCTGTTCGACTCTCTACAGCGACAAATGCCGTTGCCAATGTAGAGGTATTTGCATCTTCTTTATATTTTTTAAGTGCTTTGTTATAGGCAAAGTCTACTGCATCTTTTGCGATGGCCTGTTGTTTCATATCTATGGTAGTATATATCTGATATCCACCCGTACGTATATCGCCCAATTTTCCTTTGAACCGTCTCAAGACTTCATCTACAATACTTGGTGCAACATTCTGTGTAAGTGATGTTCTATGCACTTTAGGAGATTCTTTTACAGCTTTAAGATAATCACTTTTTGTGATCCAGCCGATATTTTTCATACGGTAAAGTACATTGTTCGCTCTGTTGAGTGCACGTTTATAATGACGCAGAGGGTTATAGAAACTTGGAGCATTTGGTAATCCTATCAGGATAGCAGCTTCTTTTTTTGTAAGCTCATGCAACTCTTTATGAAAATACCCTTTTGCTGCAGTTTTAATACCAAAGTAGTTATTACCATACGATATCTCATTGAGGTAACGCTCGATGATGTCTTCTTTACTGAGTTCTTTTTCTATTTTGAGTGCTAAGATAGCCTCTTTTATTTTACGTGCAAGCTTTTTTTCGTTAGAAAGAATTTTATTTTTGATAAGTTGCTGTGTGAGGGTACTTCCACCTTCTACAAAAGCACCTGCCTGGATATCTTTAATAAGCGCTCTTAAGATCGCATCTGGATTCACACCATTGTGCTCAAAGAACTGTGTATCTTCCATTGCTACAAGTGCTTCAACGATAAATCCCGGTAACTCATCATAACGTGCGTAAAGGCGGTGCTGATTTTTAAATACATAAGCAAGTTTTTCACCATGTCTGTCATAGATGACAGAAGAGGTCTCAGGTTTATAGTTGACAAGTTTATCTGCATCCAAAGATATCTCTTCATACGCATAGATAAATGCTGCCCCAAGTGCCACAGCAAATATAATGGATAATATGATCGAACCTTTTACCAATGCATTAAACAAGAAAAACCTTTGAATTCATTTATAGAAACTTATTGTACCGAATTATGTCTAATGAGTGCGAGTGCGTGCTTTAGTTTCTGTATGGAAGCACCTACATTCAAGATAAGTCTTATGATCGGTTTCTCTACCGTAGGCTGGCGAATCGCTCCTACTAAATAGCCTTGAGCCATAAGGCCCTTTTGTACATAGAGTGCATGTTCATTACTTGGCATCTCTATAGGTACGATAAGACTCTCACACTGCTTTCCTAGCTCTTGACGTATCATCACTTGACGTTTTAAGATCTCTTTTCTATATTTTTCTGCGTTTTTACGTATATGTTTCATATTGACAAGTGCTAAAGCAGTATCAAAAACCGAAGGTGCAGTAGAATAGATAACAGGTTTTGCCCGGTTAACCAAAAAGCTGATGATATGTGATGAAGCCAATATATATGCCCCGTAAGAACCGTACGCTTTACCCAATGTTCCCATCTTGATATGTCGTTCATTGATGCTAATGCCGTAGTACTCAAAAATACCAAGTAGATTTGTACCTAGAACACCTGCTGAATGTGCTTCATCTACGATCATCAAAGCTTTATAGGCATCTGCCAGTGTAAAGATCTCTTTTTTACAAAGATCCCCACCCATCGAGTAAACACCCTCCACTGCGATGATCTGTCTTTTGGCAGGATTTGCTTCAAGTTTTTCTTTTAGGTCCTGCACATCGTTATGTTTAAATATTACTACTCTGTCGCCCAAAAGCTCCGCTGCCATGACACCCGAGGCATGATAATCTTCATCCATAAAAAGCATATCACCTTTTCGTACAAGTGCTTCGATGAGTGCCATGTTTGCTAAATATCCTGAACCAACTACAAGACCCTCTTCAAAGCCATTCTGCTCTGCCATCTCAAGTTCAAACATACGGTGAATCGGATGATATCCATTCACCAGCATTGAAGCTTTTGAACTTTTAATACTATACTCTTCGACTAGTTTCACAGCTTTTTTGAACTGCTTTTTATTGGTTGACAAACCCAAATAATCATTAGATGCCAAGTCATCCAAGGTATCATCATAGATCTTACGCTCTCTGAATCGCCCTGCTTTTTTAAGTGCTTTTAACTCATTCTCATACATAAACTAACCCTTTATCCACGGTAAAAGAGACTCCACTTGAAGGCCCATTGCTGTACTTTCATATCCGTCAACTGATTTGATGTACTTTTTACAAAAACCCTCAACCATACAGCCTCCGGCTTTACCTCTCCATAAACCACTCTCAAGATACGCTTCCAAATCAGATTCTTCAAAAGGTTCAAAGTGGTAATGTGTCGCTGAGATATCAGAGAACGCTAAAATTTTTGACTTATAGTGTACCGAGGAGATAATGGAGATCGTTGAACCACTTTGTATAGTTAAGATACGTCTGGCATCTTCAAGATCTTTTGCTTTACGCAAGATAGTCCCGTCTGCAGCAGCGATAACTGTATCTGCACAAAGCAGAGGTATATCCAACCCAAATTCACGTATGGCAGCATCCAGTTTCCCTTTGCTTGCAGTGTAGACAAAATCTTTGGCTATGGTAGTGGTAATCTGTTCTTCATCATACTCTGGTGACTTTTGTATAAAGTCAACACCAAAGTTATTAAGAAGTAAAGCTCTACTTTGAGAAGAAGAGCATAAACATAGTTGCATTATAAACCTCTAAGAGAGACACCCATCCAAAGTGCCACAAGCCCTAACACAATATTCAGTGGTAAAAGTACAAAAGGCATCAAGCTGAGTTGTGCTTTGGCAAGTGCCAGATCTCCTTTACGGAATAAACGCCAAGCTTTTCTACGTTTTACATACATATAGGTGTAATTTAACGCCATCACAGTCCAAATGATCTCTTTAGAGAGAAAAAGTTCTTTGAGATCACCGTGATGTCCACCTGTAGCTACTGCCATGATCAGTCCAGTAGCAAATAGGATCACAATGAAAGGCATGACAAGATTGAAAAGTCCACCCATGATCTGTAAAGTGATACCCAATCTCTGTTTGGGTTCTAACATAGAGACCATAACGTCACTTTGTAACATCTGCTCGGGAGTTACGCCACCTCTAGTAATAACAGGATGAACTGCCACGCGGATCGCGATCATACCACCTACCCATATAAAAGCAGAAAGCACATGCAAAAAGACCATCACATCACCATAGTTATTAAATAATTCTGTCATATTAGTTTCCGCCTTCTAACACTTCACTTAAATAAACTTTTGCTTCTTCTACAGCTGTAGTGATCTTCGAAGCATCTTTTCCACCTGCTTGTGCAAAATCAGGACGTCCACCACCGCCACCGCCAACGATTGGTGCGATAGACTTGATCCAGTCCCCTGCTTTGACCGGGGTATTTTTAGAACCTGCAGCAAGCATGACCTTATCACCTTTTTTCATAAATAGCATGACAGCGATATTTTCATATTTGTTTTTCATTTCATCGATCATTGCTTTAATGTCACCATTTTCGATCTCTTCGACGATCACATTGACACCATTGATATCAACAGCACTCAACTCTTTTTGGCTTGAACTCATCGCTGAAGCCAAGTCTGACTTCAGTGTTTTTACCTGCTCTTTGAGTTTAACAATACCCGCGATCGGATTTTGGTTTTTCAACTCTGTCTTGATCTCGCTTAGGTCAGACCTTAAAGCTTTTACAGCTTCTATCGCTGCATTACCACACACTGCTTCTATACGGCGTACACCTGCAGAAACACCTGACTCTTTAGTGATCATAAAAAGACCTATCTGTGAAGTGTTGCTTACGTGGTTACCACCACAAAGTTCTATAGAAGATTCACCGATACTTACCACACGTACTTTATCTCCATACTTTTCACCAAACTGTGCTTTTGCTCCAGATTCTCTTGCCTCATCTATACTTAACTCTTGTGTTTTTGCTGATTGCGCAGTAACGATCTGTGCATTTACCCATGCTTCAACTTGTGCTATCTCTTCGGCTGTCATCGCTTTAGGATGAGAGAAGTCAAAACGTAACCTTTTGTCATCATTGAGTGACCCCGCTTGAGCAACATGGTCCCCAAGTATCTCAAAGAGACCTGCATGCAGTAAGTGTGTTGCTGAATGGTGTTTTTCTATCTCAGCTTTATTTGCATTCACTTTTACCTCTACAGCGTCACCTACAGAAAGTTTTCCTTCAAATTTAGACAAATTCATATCAAGGAACTTCTGCGTATCTTTGACTCTCGTATCTCCTATCACACCTGTGTCACCTACCTGACCCCCTGATTCAGCATAAAAAGGAGTCTCTTCTAACATGACCCAACCTGTGCCATCTATGGAGGTTACTTCTTTAAATTCGGTATCTAAAAGTGCCAAAACTTTTGTAGATGCTTCTCTTTGTGCATAACCCACAAAAATATTGAGTCCATGTGCTTCTTTCAGTGCTTTAAAGTCGCCTGTAGCTGCTGCATCTCCTGTACCTTTCCACGCTGCTTTTGACTGTGCTTTTTGCGCAGCCATTTTAGACTCAAAAGCTTCTGCATCTAAAGCGATGTTCTTTTCTCTTAACATATCTTCAGTCAAGTCCAGAGGGAAACCGTAGGTATCATAAAGTTTGAATGCTACTTCTCCGTTAAAGGTATCTGTCGTATTTTCAAGCTCTTGGTTAAAGAGCTTTATCCCTGCTTCGATCGTTTCAAAGAAACGTTCCTCTTCCAGTTTCATGGATGTTTTTACAGATTCTGCTTTTTCACCTAAATATGGATACTGTTCACCCATTACATCTACCAATGTATCTACCATTTTATGCATGAACGGTTCACGTAGTCCCAATAGATATCCATGACGGATCGCACGACGCATGATACGACGAAGTACATATCCGCGTCCCTCTTTATCAAAATTCACACCCTGTGCCAATAAGAAAGAACAAGAACGTAAATGATCGGCGATCACACGGTATGACGCAGAATTTCCTGCATCATAATCATATTTTGTACCTACCAGTTCACCCAATTTATCGATGTAGGGCATGAAAAGTGTAGAGTGATAGTTGTTCAGAACACCCTCTTTGATCGCAGCTACTCTCTCAAACCCCATGCCTGTATCAATACTTGGTTTTGGTAATGGATTTAAGTTACCCTCAGCATCTCTGTCATACTGCATGAAGACAAGGTTCCAGATCTCTAAAAATCTGTCACCTTCTCCACCCATCTTATCTTCCGGACCCGAAAAGTGCTCTTCACCCTGGTCATAGAAAATTTCAGAACATGGACCACAGGCACCTGTGTCTCCCATAGACCAGAAGTTATCCGCATCACCAAAACGTAAAATACGGTCTTTTGAAACATGTTTTTGCCAAAGTTCAAATGCTTCATCATCACTGTCATGTATCGTTACCCAAAGTTTTTCTATAGGCAATGCAAGGTATTTATCAGAGGTAATGAACTCCCAGGCATATGCCATAGCATCTTCTTTAAAGTAATCCCCAAAAGAGAAGTTTCCAAGCATTTCAAAAAGTGTGTGGTGTCTTGCAGTATAACCTACATTGTCAAGGTCATTGTGTTTTCCGCCTGCACGAAGACATGTTTGCGAAGATGTGGCACGTGGAGGATTAGGGATAGGCGCATCACCTGTAAAGATATTTTTAAAAGGTACCATACCTGCATTAACGAACATAAGTGTTCCATCATCATCTAGTGGTACAAGTGGTGCAGAAGGGACAAGTGTATGTCCCTTACTTTGAAAATAGTCTAAAAAAGATTGTCTAATATCCATGATAAAATCGTCCTAATTAATAGCCTTTAAAAGGGCTTGTGAAAATTAGAGATATTTTATCTAAAATGTTGTTATTTAGAGGTAAAAGACACACTCATCGTTAACATCATAGTCAAAACTGCCATCTATATAGGTCGAACCCACACCAAAAGAGGCACAGTCATAAGGTATATTTCCTTTACCGCTGTTCGTGTAGTCCACGATACGTATGATGTCATCAAATCTGTCACCATACACACCGTTGTATCCATAAAAGTCAAACACACAGTCATCAGGCGGTAAAAAAGTAAATTCACCATTTGGCAAGGTAAGTTCCCAGTCTCTCATAGAGTCACAAATATAAGGAACTCCTCCGTAAGAGTAACCACGTTCATCTACCAAAAAGAGTGTAACCAACTCATCTTCATAGTTATTACTACTGCTTCCACAGCCATTAAACCCAAATACCGCTGCTATTGAAAATATCAAAATAATATGTTTCTTCATCTTATCTCCTTCATTATTAACACATTGTAGAATAGAATTGTGTTAAATTTGTGTCAATAATTTCGCTATCTTTTTACTACCGTCTTTTTCAATGATATCCATAAGACCCTTACTCTTTACTTCAAGATCCTCTTCCAGGAGTGCTAAAACCTTCTGTGTATCTATCTCATTTTCTCTCATCACCCATGCAAGCTCTTTTTCTACCAGGAACTGTGCATTGTAGTACTGATGATCTGAGGCTGCATATGGGTATGGGATATAGAGTGTAGGTACAGCTGTAGCTGAGAGTTCCCACAATGTAGATGCTCCCGAACGTGCTATGGCAAAATCTGCTTCTTGCATATGATCTGCCAACTTTGTTGTAAATCCAAATACTTCTGCATCTATATCAAGTTCTTCATATGCCTTTTTTACCTCATCCACATTATTCACACCTGCTTGATGGATGATCTTGATATGTTTCTCTTTTAACTGACTTGCCATCTCCAATGCCAAAGTATTGATCGCTTTGGCACCTTGAGAACCTCCCAGGAAAATGATCGTTTTAAGCTCTTGACGTACACGGGCATTTTCAAAAAAGACTTCTTTGATCGGGTATGCTTTTAGTGGACTTTCTTCTAAATATGAAGAGATAAAATGTGTTGCATAAGGTTGAAGCAATTTATTGAGAGAACCCAAGGCTGCATTTTGTTCATGTATGACCAAAGGTGTCCCTGTGAGTTTTGCTGCGAAAGCCATAGGAGCAGCAGAAAACCCACCCACTGAAAAAACCACACTTGCTTTGTGTTTTCGTATGATACTTATCGATTTGAACATCGCTTTTGCCATCATAAACAGTGATTTTATTTTTCCCAATGTACCCTGATTCACGACACCTCGTGTCTCAAAAAAGTATGTATGTGTAAAATCTCCATCATTTTCAAACCACTGTTTGTCCTGTCCTTTTGTTGACCCGACATACACCAGTTCATTCTCTTTCAAATGCTCTTTCACAGCTTTGATAATAGCGAGATGTCCACCTGTCCCACCACCTGTCATCACTATACTCATAGAATCCTCCCGGTGTGATCTCTAGGCACTTTTTTAGATACCATCAGTACCATACCTATGGCAACGCAGGAAGCCAATATATGTGAGCCTCCGTAACTTAAGAACGGCACAGCGATTCCTTTAATAGGTGTGATACCAGAGATACCGTAAGAGTTCAAAATGAATGCAAAGGCGATCAATAATCCTACACCTATACTAAACAGATAATACATCGGATTTTTCACTCTAGATGCGATCTTAAAGATACGAAATATGATGAACAAGATCGTTAAAGTCACCAATGCAAGTCCTAAAAACCCTAACTCTTCAGTAATGCCTGCCAAGATAAAATCAGTATGTACTTCTGAAAGATATCCCAGTTTGAACTGACCATTACCCAAACCTTCTCCCCACATGCCGCCATTATGAATGGCATTGAGAGAGTTTGAGATCTGGTACGGCTCTTTTCCGGTCTCTATACGAAGTTCCTGTACGGATTCAAAAGGTAGTACTGCAAGGATGTTATCCTGTACCGTCCCCCACCAACTTTTGATCCTGGCCATCCTGTGCGGTGCTAGAAAAATGAGTCCTATAAATGCTACAAAAACACCTGATACCATCATCCAAAAGAATTTCAAAGAGCTCCCGATGAAGAGAAAAAGAACCATAAGTGTTGCACCAAGTACAACCACCTGACCTAGATCCTTTTGAAAAACTGCGATGATCACTACGGCAATTAAAAAAACCAAAATATAAGGCGAATATGCCTTGAGTTCTTCCCAAAATTTCATTTTACTTTTATCAAGTAATTTACGTGCAAAACTCCATGTCAAGAAAAAGATGAAGCCTATTTTGAAAAACTCAACAGGTGCAATGGACATAGGTCCTATACGGATCCAACGCTTTGCTCCACCAACGGCATTGACCAGAGAGGAAGGCAGAAACTGCATCACTATCATCAAGATAAAAAATGTTACAAAAAGTAAAAGCCCTACTCTTACAAACCATATATCAGGTTCAAGCTTGCTCAAAACGACCATCACCATAAATCCAACAAGCACTGCGGCTATTTGACGTATAAAAAAGTGAAAATCATTGGCATATTCAAAATGCACAACAGGATAGACAGAAAGCGAGTAACTCATCACCAGTGAAAGTGTGAGGAGCATCATAACACCAAGTAGAAGGGGTTTATCTATCATCTTTGTTCTTTCGCTTTTCAATTAAAATCTATATTCATTAGTATTTTATCAAATTTAATAGATAACTTGGATAAAATTCAATTAGACTTTTTCCAAAATTCATACATTGTAGAGATGACAAAGTATGCATTTTGTCAGCAGTCTATTCTTAGGGAAGAGAATATATGAACAAAAAAACGCAAAACAATGCTATACACCATAGAAAGAATAAAATTTCTTTTCTTTTTATCATTTTAGTACTTGCAATGGCCATTTTTCTCTCTTCTGTGCTTAACACTATCACTTCTGATAGACGTGTACCCAGCAGCAATAAGACTATTTTAGACCGTTCTTTTAGAGGGTCTATCATCTCTGCAGACAACTATGTACTGAGTGATTCACAAAAAACGTATCAGGCTGTTGTACGTGGTGCCAGTATAGCTCCTGAAAAAAAAGCACTCTTTGTCAAACTTTTTTCTATCTACAGCGGCATACCTGAAGCAAAACTTCTTAAAGAATTTAAAAACCGTAAAGGGAAAGAAAAAAAAGGGAACATCATACTCTCAAGAACGATCAGTGCACGTTCTGCTATGCAACTCAAAGCACTTGCCTACAAACTTAGAAAACTTGATGTTTTCCAACCCATTAAAACAAGTAGAGGGATAGAAGTACTATATGGTCTGGACATCATTGAAAATGGTGAAAGCAGACGCTTTCCATTAAAAGATGTTCTAAGTCCCATCTTGGGATATGTCGGTAAAAAAAGTGATGGCAGATACACACGTCCTTCAGGTAAAAAAGGTCTTGAAAGACATTATGACAAACATATTACCTCCAAAAAGAATGGGTACATTCGTGGGAAACGTGATGTTGTCGGAGCGATCATACATGACAAAAATGGTGTAGAGGTAAAGCGTGTAGACGGTCTTGACCTACATTTAAACATTCCTTTAGATGTCCAAAGACGTGCAGAGATGATGATAGACAAGATGAAAGAGAGTATCGAAGCAGAAGAGATTATCGCTGGTATCATGGAGAGTAAAACGGGTAAGCTACTCGCTCTTGCAACAACAAAACGTTATGACCCTTCACGTATCAGACAAAAAGATGTTGCTGCCCTGGTACCTAAGTTCACTGAGTATCCTTATGAAGCAGGCTCAGTCATTAAACCTCTTACGGTAGCCATCGCGTTAGATCACAAAGTTGTCACACCGGATACCTGGTTCAATACCTACAATGGACGCCTCAAAATTGGAAAAAGACGCTGGATCACCGATGATCATCCTTATCCATCTATGAATGTCACAGATATCGTTGTGGAGTCATCCAATGTCGGTACTTCTCAAATCTCATGGAGACTTACAGGAAAGGAGTTCAGGGAAGGTTTGCTGAAATTTGGAGTGGCAAAACCTTCAGGCACTGACCTCTCACGAGACCTTCCCGGTGCTCTCAAACCAATCTACAAACTTGATCACCAACTCCACCGTGCCAATACTTCTTACGGGTATGGTATGATGATCACCTTTGCACAACTTTTTAAAGCCTATTCTGCATTCAATAATGATGGACTAGCGATGACACCTCGTATTGTTGATTACCTGCAAGACAAAAAAGGTAATCGGTATACACTTGATCCAAAACTGCCTGATATGCAAGCTGTAACTAAAAAAAGTGCTAATCAGATGAAAGATATTCTTATCGAGGTTGTCAATAGAGGAACAGGTAAAAAGGCTCAATATCCTGGCTTAGAAGTAGGAGGGAAAACCGGAACAGCACACATCGCAAAAAATGGACGTTATGTGCGTGAATACCACAGTAGTTTTTACGGTTTTGCCAACGATAAAAAAGGACATAAATACACCATCGGTGCTCTAGTAATACGTGCTAAAAAATACCGCCACTATTTTGCTTCAAAATCAGCAGTACCAACTTTTAGAAGAATGATAGATATACTCGTAGAACTTGATTATCTTGAACCTGAAGAACAGATAGAAGCACCCCTTGCACCGATCAAGATAGATAAACCGGCCCCTGTTGAGACCACACCCGAGTTAATCGTTCACCCTGAAGTCAAAAAGAAATCTGTTGTGAAAAAGAAACCCGTCAAAAAAGAGCCTGTTCCAGTAAAAAAACAAACTGTGCAAGAACTTTTTCAAACAAAAAAACCTAAACCAAAACCTGTACAAAAAGTGTATAAGCCTGTTAAAAAGCCGGTCTATCAAGCACCTATATATGAATCTGGTGAAGATATGTTCTAGGGAAGTTCCCGTCTATATCCAAATATTATCTATAAGCCGCGGTCTTCCAACCCATGCCGCCACCAAGATCATGGTATTGCCTATCTCTATCTCTTCAAGTGCATTAAATTCTCTATCAACAATGGCAACATACTCTACTTCATCCGCATTTTCAAGAACCCGGAACATCTCTTTTTTAATGACTTCCACATTTAGTTCACCTGCCATCACCATCTTAGTAGCACGCTTTAATGAACGGGCAAGACAAAGCGCACGTTCTTTTTCATCTTCTTTCAAGTATACATTGCGAGAGCTCAATGCCAAACCCTGATCATCACGGATGATCTCACATGCCACAATGTTCACATTCATAAAATAGTTTTTGACCATTTGTGAGATGAGTGATAACTGTTGTGCATCTTTTTTCCCAAAGTAAGCATTGGTGGCAGAAGAGAGATTAAGTAACTTCATAACCACTTGCAGCATACCATCAAAATGACCCGGACGCTTTTCACCCTCTAACACATATCCACGTATAGCAGGAGCACCTATGCAAAGTTCATCTTTCTCATACATCTCATCGATACTTGGCATAAACACTATATCTACTTTGGCAAATTCACAGATCTTGATATCTGCATCTTCCTTACGCGGATAAGCATCCAAATCTTCACCTTCCAAAAACTGTGTAGGGTTTACGAAGATCGAAACGATGAGATGTTCATTTTCTGATCTGGCCTGCTGTATAAGAGAGAGATGTCCTTGATGTAATGCTCCCATCGTTGGCACAAAACCAACTGTCCCTGTCAATGCTTTTTTAGCCTCTTGCAGCTCATCTATTGTTCTGACAATAACCATCTCTAACCTCGTATTTCGTTCTCTTTGGGTAGAATAATAGCAAAATAATTAGAAATATAATAGGACATTCAAAGATGGATGCATACGAATACAGCGAACTTTTAAAATCGCTCACTATAAAAATAGACAATATTAAAAATATCGTTAAACCCGACATACTTGAAGCCAGACTCAAAGAGATAGATGAGATGCAGCAAGATGCCAACTTTTGGAATGATGCTGCAAATGCCGGTAAAGTTTCTCAGGAAAAAACAAAAACAGAACGTATACTTGCTACTTTCAACAATGCCAAAGATGCTGTACATGATGCCTTAGAGTATTTTGAACTCTCCAAAGCTGAGAATGATGAAGAGACGCTGGAGATGCTCTATGATGAAGCAGAAAACTTACAAGAAAGTACCCATGCACTTGAAGTGCAGATGATGCTCTCTGGAGAACATGATGGTAACAATGCCATCGTATCCATACACCCAGGAGCCGGGGGAACAGAGTCCCAGGACTGGGCATCTATGCTTCACCGTATGTACCTACGTTGGGCTGAACGTCATGGTTTTAAAGTGGAAATGCTGGATTATCAAGCCGGTGAAGAAGCAGGTATTAAAGATGTCTCTTTCATGATCAAGGGAGAAAATGCTTATGGTTATCTAAAAGTGGAGAACGGCATCCACAGACTGGTACGTATCTCTCCATTTGACTCCAATGCAAAGCGTCATACCTCTTTTTCATCTGTCATGGTTTCACCAGAAATTGATGATGACATAGACATCGTCATAGAAGACAAAGACATTCGTATAGACTCATATAGGGCTTCAGGTGCCGGTGGGCAGCATGTCAACACCACAGATTCTGCCATCCGTATCACACACATCCCTACCAATGTCATCGTGCAGTGTCAAAATGACAGAAGCCAACATAAAAATAAAGCTTCTGCCCTCAAAATGCTGAAATCACGCCTCTTTGAATATGAAATGGCGAAAAAACAAGCTGCCATAGATGGTGTGGAAAAATCAGAGATCGGTTGGGGTCACCAGATTCGTTCTTATGTACTGCAACCCTACCAACAGGTAAAAGATACACGTTCGAACATCCCCTACACCAATGTCGATAACATCTTAGATGGAGATATAGATAAACTTTTAGAGGGTGTGCTTATTGCTCAGGCAAAATAGCTAAATCTATTTTTCCTCTTTCTCCTCTTCTTCCTTTGATTTTGTATATTTTGAGATCAATGTTGTGATCGCTATGGCACCGTAAAATGCCAAAAAAAGCATAGCACCTGTATAGAGTATGTCCAGTAACCCTACATCTTTCATAGAGACTCATTTAATCTATTTTCTTCTACTTTATAGACATTATCACAACGTGCAGCCAAACTCTCATCATGGGTAACCAGTACAAGTCCTGCATCATTCTCTTTCACATATGTCAAAAGTACATCCATCACCAGCGTGGCAGTCTCTTTATCCAGATTACCCGTAGGTTCATCTGCAAAGATAATACGCGGTTTTTTACTTAAAACCCTTGCAATGGAAACACGCTGCTGTTCACCTCCGGAGAGTTCAGATGTTTTATGCGACATAAGATGATCGATCTCTAATTTTTTTAATATCTCATCATCCATCTCTTCTCCTGACAACATGGTAGCAACATCAATGTTATCAAATGCACTCATACCTTTAAAGAGATAGTGAAACTGAAAAATAATGCCTATATCATAACGTCTCAATAACTCTATCTGTCCATCAGAAAGGCTATAAAGATCATGATCTAACAGTGTTACATTACCGCTGTTTGGTTTCAAAAAAGTAGAAAATATGTGTAAAAGTGTAGATTTCCCAGAACCACTCCGTCCTACTATTGCAGCACTTTGCGTAGGCAAGATAGTAAAATCGATATCTGTAAAAAGAGGATAGTCAAAACCATGAGAGATATGTGTAGCTTCTAAAAGAGCATTGGACATTAAAATCACCTTTAAATGAATTAGGTTATTTTAACATAATAATATTGAGATTTTTTAATTGGAAGCTTTTATAGAAATAGTCTTTTAGTTTGCTGTAGATTTGAGGGTTGTTGAGAGGGAGCATACGGTCAAGTATGTGACCGAACAAACTCC
>CBFHPE010000009.1:0-28222 GCA_965657515.1 Sulfurovum sp. | reverse complement strand
ATCTTTTCAAAGCCCCAATACATTCATGGCAAGGTCCATTTGAATCAGCGTATGGTATACATTTCATCTATATTGACTCAAAAGATGAAGATGTTCTGCCCGAACTAAAGCAAGTGAGAGAAGATGTCTTGGATGAGTATAAAAGGGAAAAAACACTTGAAGCAAATGAAGTTTTTTACAATAGCATTAAAGATCGCTATACGATAAAAGTAGACGATAGTGTATTAAAAGACACAAATATCAGTATAGTTCCATGATAAAAAAAATATTTTATATAGTTCTTTTTCTTAGTACTCTTGTAGCACAAGCAGATGAAATACGCCCTGCTTATTTGGAAATCAAAGAGTCTCAAGCACAACAATATAACTTTCTTTTGAAGTTACCTGTAAAAGGGGGAAATGAGCTTCCTATAACAGTTAACTTGCCTAACAACTGTACAGCAAGCATAGAACCTCGTTCCTATAGAGTAAATGGTGCCGTACTAAAACAGTGGAGTATAACATGTTTAAAGGGCATACATGGAGAAACCTTAACCTTAAAGGGCTTAGCAGAGAGTAACACAGATATACTTTTACGCTTAGAATTTCTCAATGCCACATCCCAGTCTGTTTTACTGACACCAAGTAAGACCTCTTATACGATAGAAAAAGAGGCATCCTCTTTTCAAATAGTGAAAACCTATACATGGTTGGGGATCACACACATTCTTTTGGGGTTTGACCATATTTTGTTTGTCTTTGCTTTATTACTTATCGTCAAAAACATGCGTCGTTTACTTTGGACGATCACTGCCTTTACACTTGCACATAGTATCACGATGGCAGGTGCAACACTAGGGTTTGTACAACTTCCTCAACAACCTGTAGAAGCTATTATCGCATTGAGTATAGTTTTTTTAGCTATGGAGATCATACATGAAAAACAAGGTAAGATAGGTTTAGCCTCACGTTATCCTTGGATTATTGCTTTTATTTTTGGTCTGCTTCACGGTTTTGGTTTTGCAGGTGCATTAGCCGAAATAGGACTACCCCAACAAGCTATCACTTTATCCCTCATCTTTTTTAACATTGGTGTGGAACTGGGTCAAATAATATTTATTTTTGCTGTAGTTTTACTGAACTACACCCTACAGACCCTCAATTACCAAACGCTACAGAAAAAGATTGAAATATTTATTGTTTATGGTATTGGTGGGTTATCTTCATTCTGGTTTATTGAGAGGGTGAGTTCATTCTAGAAAATAATTTAACGTTTTAATTTATTTCATTCAGTCACACTAGCACTTATAAAATAAAAACCTTATAAAATGTTCAATATGGGAAATTTTATAAGGTGTAAGAGTAGATAGATAACTTTGGGTATTTATCTATTTAAAGAGTTTAACGGAACATCTTCCCTAACATCTCCATCGCACCTTGAGGTCCACCCACTTGTGCCAACATTTCATCCATGATGCCACCTTCACCTGATGTTGCTTTATCTACTATTTGAGGGATGACTTCAGCTAAAGCATTTTGTGCACTCTCTTGAGAAAGTCCCAGGCTTGATGCAAATTCAGAAACTTTATCTGAACCTAAAAGTGTAGTGATATCTTCAGTTGAGATAGACTTGTTCTCACCTTGCCCCAACCATGAACCCACTATCGCACCCAGTCCATTTTCAGCTAGACCACTTACAAAAGGGACTAAATTCACACCACCTTGTCCATTTCCAACAAGACCATCCAATCCTTTTGCTATATCATCCACATTTAGCCCAGTTGTTGTATCATCGCTGTTACCTTGTATCATTGAAGCACCCATTTTTAGTAATTCTGCTATTTCCATCATTTTTCCTTTTTTATCTTTTTATAATAATACTATCGAGTCATCTGTTAATTGTATCTTTTTATTTTCAATCAATTCAGTCAGTGTCCGTTTAAAGTTCTTCTTACTCATTTCAAATGTCTTTTTGATCTCATCTGCATCACTTTTGTACGTAAAAGGCAATGTTCCATCTGCTTCTTTGAGCAGTTGAATGATGATACCTTCTGCTTCACCTATCTTTGCTTTTTTTCCTATAGGCTGTAACGAAAGGTCAAGTTTAAAATCTTTTCTCACATTTTTAATATAAACCCTTTTCCTGTCTCCAATGCGGAGTGTTTCAAAGATCTCATTATTAAAAAGCATACCTTCATATTGATTGTCTGCAACTACTTTGAAACCCAGTGGGGTTTTAGCCAGGATAATAGCATCTAAGACTTTGTTCTGATGTAACCCTTTCATCTCTCTGTTAAAGTATTTACCTATCTTCTGTGTCGCAAAAAGTCTGTCTGTCTGTTCATCCAGACAGACACGCAACAAGTACTTCTTACCAATAGTAAAATGCTCTTTTTGTTGTGAAAGCGGCACAAAAAGATCTTTAGGAAGACCCCAGTTCACAAAAGCACCATAAGGCTTGTAATCTACAACTGTAAAGTATCCATATTCACCAAGTTTTGCATAAGGAATTTTTGTGGTAGCCACTGGGCGATCTTCTGAGTCAGTATAGACAAAGACATCTAGAAGTGAACCCATAGGCATTTCATCCTCCATTACATAGACATTTGGCAGGAGCACTTCGCTTTCATCTTTTGCTTCCAGAAAGTATCCATAATCTGTGTCTCTCATGACTTCCAGTGTGTTTATTTCACCTATATTGATCGTTAAGTTTTTTGATTTTTTTTCCATTTGTGTTATTCCGTTCCATTATAAAATTATGTGATGCGCTCACATTCATAATGACATTATAGCTAAAAAATATTTGGCTATAATATTTTAAACTAATAACCCAGGGAGTATTAATGATTCCAAATGTATTAACCAGTACATCTGTCACGAAAAGTGGGAAAAAGGTCACCAATCTTGCATGGTGGGTGACACTCATTATGTCTATGGCTCTTGCCATAGGTACATGGAACCCAACAGGGTACCACTTCATCCACTATATCTCAAATGTAGATGATCTGTTATCAGGATTTAATCCTTTTGGTATCCTCATGATGTTGGCACTCTGGCTACTTGCCATAAAGTCTATCTTTCAAAGCTTGAAGTTCTATGGTGCGATCATCACAGTGATCATCATCGCCTCATTTATTTGGGGTCTTCAACAATACAATATCATCAATGTCACAGACTTCGACCAAGCAGGTTGGGCTGCAACAATTGGTATGGGACTTCTTATCTGGTTTGGTCTAAATGCTTCGATCATTTGGAAAAAACTTACAGGTGTCTACACCACAGATGCTACGGATGAAGACTAGCTAATATTGTGAAACGTAGGTACAAAGCACTTATTGCTATCATTGTTCCTGTCATACTTGTCACACTACTCAAATATACCCATGATGCTTCATACCAATGGATCATGGGATATATGGTTGCTGTTGCATTAGTATTTAAGACCAGTATCGTCTCTATGTGGTTAGCTGCAGAGCTGCATCTTGTCACTTTTATTGCAGGGTTGACAGTTTTTCAAGCAGGTATACTGCTCATAAAACGATGGCTACTCGACTCTGTACTGGCCACATGGATCCAAACACATATTATAGACAATATGATAGATGCACTCAAAGAGGCAAAAGACTTTTACTTGAGACAAGATTTGAAAACAAAATTTAAAAATATCTTTGTTTTTATATTTGGTGTGACACTTTCTGGATGGCTTCTTTATATCGTAGGATTTCTTGATAACATTGTACTCTTTGCAGAATTAAGGCTTTTCATTGCCGGTGTCTTCTCAGCCATTGTAACTTTTTTAACAAAAGTAGCTTCATGGGGACTCTCCGTTCTAGCCATTACATGGCTCGGACCTATCGTTGAAGTCTTTGCCCTCTCTTATATGCTTATACGCCTGGAAAGCTGGTTAGGGCCAAATAATATTCTCTCTAGGATCTTTAACCTAATCGGAGAAAAAATAAACCTCATGTTGTATTATCTAGGGATACTTAAAGATAAACACATAGACCCTCTCATACTGGACCCGATGATCAACAAATCAAAACAGATGGGAACACAACTTTCGAGTAATATACGTAATAAAAAAATAGAAGAAGAGTACCGTTCCTTTGAAAGCTTTGAGAACATTATTATGAAAGGGCATATAGATGCCTACTTTTCCTTTAAAGGTACAGATAAGTGTCCCAATAAAAAAGCACTTTATACCCGTATAAACAAAAAAACAAGTAACAACATAGATATCGTTGCTTATGTTGAGAGAGATGCTTCAGGTAAGCTTTTACAGGAAGATTCTGTCGCTAACTTCTATCATGATGTATTCTTCCTAGAGAGTTTTGCAAGTCATAAAGAATATGGCGTAAAAGTATATGATGAAGAAGCAGATGAATTACATATCACCCACCACGACTTTTGGGTACTCAATACCAGTAAATACCCAGTTACTATAAAAAGCAGGTCCCAAAACTTTGAACCTAAACTGATAGAGGGAAATGAACTTCAACTTATCAAAACATCAAAACCTTTCTGTTATAAAAATGGAGATGTATGTTGCGAATTTGAAGGTGTAAAAGTTGTAGCCACTGCCATTGAAAGAGATTAATATTACTTTTTCAGTAAAAATGTTTTACATGCTTCTGCAGACAAAGGTTCTGTAAAATAATACCCTTGCATCGCATCACACCCTTCTTTTAACAAACACTCATATTGTTCTTTTGTTTCGACACCTTCAGCGATCACATCTAACTCTAAGTTTCTAGCCAAAGAGATAATGGTTCTTACTATTTCTATACTGCTTTCATCCTCAAATAAATTATGGATAAAACTTCTATCTATTTTTAATATATCTATAGGAAGTCTTTGTAAATATGAAAGTGAAGAGTACCCTGTTCCAAAATCATCAACAGAGATCTTGATACCAAGTGATTTAATGTTTTCTAATATCTCTATACCTCTATCTATATCTTTCATAATTTGATTTTCAAGCACTTCTATTTCTAAAAGATCTATATCAAAATCAAAATCTTTGATAGATTGTTTCAGTCTTGGTAAAAATGTTTCACTCTCTAACTGTTTTGTTGATATATTTAATGACAATACCCCCGTATCTATACCCTCTTCTTGCCATGCAACTATTTGTTTAAAGGCCTGTTCTCTTATATACTCATCAATTTGAATAATTAACCCTATCTCTTCAGCTAAAAAAATAAACTCATCAGGGTACAACATACCTTTTTTTGGATGGTGCCATCTTACTAAACTTTCCAAACCTAAAACTTTCCCCGAGGGTGCATCTATTTTAGGCTGATAATATACTTCAAATTCCTGATTGACAAGTGCATTTCGTAAGTCACGTCCAAGTCCTTGACGTTCAAAGATCTCTTGCGTCATATCACTGTCATAAAATTGATAATTTTTTTTACCTTTTTCTTTTGCTTTGTACATCGCAGTATCTGCCTGGCGCAATAGTACTTTAGCCATAGAACCATCAGTAGGATAATGACTGATACCTATACTGAAATTAGTAAACAACTCTAATTTTTCAATATTAAAAGGTTCTTGTATATCATCCATAATTCGTTCTATCAACCTGATAGCATCCTCACTTATTGTATTTTTCAAGATCACAACAAATTCATCACCACTTACCCGAGCAACAGTATCTTGTTCTCTCAGGGACCCTTGTAAACGGATACTCACTTGTTTTAAAAGTTTATCTCCTACACTATGTCCAAAAGTATCATTGACTTCTTTGAATCTATCAAGATCTAAAAACAGAACACAAAGAGATTGTTTTTTCTCTTTAACCTCTCGTAGATCATTTTTTAATATTTTTAGCAAAAGTATCCTATTTGGAAGGTTTGTCAGTGCATCATGTAGAGCAATATGTTGTAATGATCTTGTTTTTTCTTTTACTTTATCAGACAATATATTATTTTGTTTTTCTATAAAACGATTATATTGTACGGTGTAGATATAATAAACAAAAGCGATGAGTAAGATCAAAAATATTAACATACTAGACAAGATAAAGTTTCTTTCCTGCACAACAGAAGACATATCAATAGCATCCAAGGGATACGCTAAAATAAAATATCCCATATCCTGTCCAGAAATAGATGCTATACTTTTTGTCGTAAAAAATAAACCATTTTTTTCATCGATCTGATAATTTTTTATCGTTAAATAGTTTTCAATATTATTCTCTTTTACTATTTTTAATAACTTTTGACTTACATTTGGCGTAGCTAAAAGGTAGTCATTTATAAACATCTTTATTGGTGCATTTTTTAATTGTTTTTTATACTCTTTATCTACAAAAAGAATAGATTCATACCCTTTTTCTTCCAAGGAGATAACAATAGGGTCAAACTTAGCAATAGATTCAATAATACCGATGAACTTGTCTTCATTAAAAATAGGTACCATCGCTTTAAAAGTTATAGAATATTTACCTGTGCTAATAAAAGAATTCATCTCTTTCGTTTGTAACATTTGAACGACATCAGGACGAATATCAAGAAGACTATCACCCGTTTTTGATGTCCAGGTTCTATAGAAACTTTTTCCTTCTGTCGTGATCAACTGAATCCATATATCCTCTATCTTTGTATATTTGGAAATAGAATCTATCATGTGCTTAAAATTGAGTTTTGTGTTGTCTTGATAAAGGAGTGCCGTTTTAATATTTTCATTTAATGAAAGTGAAAGAGAAATAAGTACATTCTCTTTTTGTTTCTCTTCAATTAAATTCTCTGCTGCCTCTTGCATTTTAAGTGCCAAAGCATTATATTTTGTAGTTTTTAATGTTTTTTCATGTTGAAATATATATGAATATCCCCCAAGAATAAGGACAATCAAATATACGGCTACTGTTAATAGTACTTTTTTATTAATAGGCATGTAGTATATTAGCGTAGGTAGGCTTCTATTCTATAACCTTGTAGAATATATTTGTAAAAAAATTACTTATTCATTCCTGATATAAACACCTGACTTTTGTAAAATCAGATGTTGATCCGTTTTTCATTCTCTATTCAACTATGCTCTTCAAATGCAATTCAAAATCTTCAGGAGGAATGAATCCTGTCAAGGATTTTTCCGGTATATACTTATTATCTTTCCCAAAGAAAATGATGTTAGGAGTTCCAAAGAGATCGAACTCTTTGAGCAATGCTTTGTCATCATCATTATTGGCTGTAAGGTCTATCTTAATAAAAGTAAAACGCTTGAGCTGTTCCTGTACTTTTGGATCAGGGAACGTGATCTCTTCAAGTTCTATACAGGCTGTGCACGAATCTTTACCAAAGTCTACGACTACTGGCTTATCCGATGCTTTAACTTCTTTCATAAGACGTTCTACAGAATACCCCAAATGTTCACTTTCATCTTCGGCTGTATGTGCAGTAGCAACAGTAACACCAGTTGTAAACTTTTCAAATGGTCTAACAAATGATGATGACCCACTGATAGCCCCTATGAACAGTGATGCACCATAAAGTAAGAATGTGAGAGCAAGTAGTCTAAAGAGTCGCATGGCTCCCTCATGTTCTTTATGCCCAAAGACATCCATATAAATAGCTGTCCCCATAAACAACAGTGCCCATAATGTCATGGTCACACCCGCTGGAAGTATACGTGAAAGCATGAAGATAGCAAGAGCAAGCATCATCACACCAAAGACTTGTGAAATACGTGTCATCCATCCTCCAGGTCTTGGCATGAATTTACCAGCGCCAAGTCCTACAAGAAGAAGAGGCATACCCATACCCATACTCATCACAAAGAGTGCAGAACCACCAAGCAGTGCATCTCCTGTATGTGAGATGAAGATCACTGCTCCAGAAATTGGTGCAGCAGTACAAGGGCCAACAATAAGTGCAGACAAAGCACCCATAACTACAGTGCCTATGATACCGCCCTTGCCTTGTGCAGAGTCACTGGCTTTAGTTAATTTTGATTGCCAGGATGCCGGTAGACCTATCTCATAATATCCAAACAAAGAGAGTGCAAGTGCCACAAAAACACCTGAAAATATAGTCAATACCCAAGGGTTTTGCATAGCTGCCTGCAGGTCAGCACCCACAAGTCCTGCGACAAGTCCTACAACTGTATATGTCAATGCCATAGCCAGAACATACACTAATGATGTAAAAAATGCCTGAGCTACCGTTGGTTTTTGATCTCCACTTTGCTGTGAAACAATAATAGATGATAAAATAGGGATCATTGGGAAGATACATGGTGTAAGCGATAAAAGCAACCCAAAAATGAAGAAAAGGAAAAGTACGAACAAAGAACTTTCATTTACGAGTACATCTACTATTTTAGATGCATTACCCTCTTTGACAAGTTGTCCTATCTTGTCAAAAATACCAAGTTCTGCGCCTTTAAAGTTGAACGACTTTATCACAGGCTGATAACATATACCAGCATCAGAACATCCTAAAAGCTCTATCTCCAAAGTATAGTCACCTTGTACCTGAGACTCTATATCTTTCACAGGGATATTTACAACTAACTCTTTTTCAAAGACCATATCACCATCAAAGTCATGTGACGCAGGTTTTTGAACTTCTAGCTCTACTCTTTTAGGTGAGGTAATACGATAATGTAATGTATCATCATCATATACATGTATTTTTTCTCCAATGATTATCTTGGTTTCAATGACATCATTGTTTAAGACCGCACTTACTTGAAATGCTTCATCTGGCGATAAAAACTTCTGTTTTTTTAATGCACTCTCAAATCCGGCTGTTAAAAATGTACTAAAAAGCAGTACAGCCAAGAGTAACTTTTTGACGAAATTATCCATTTTCTCTCTTTAAATCATTAAATTTATACAATTCTATAGTACTATACGTGTATAAGCTGTGTAATAGTAACCAAAGTTGAATAACAGAAACCAAACAACAAAACTATAAAAGGTTAAAAAATGGCAAACCACCTTAAAAATGAGCACTCCCCCTACTTACAACAACACGCAGATAATCCTGTAGATTGGTACCCTTGGGGAGAAGAGGCTTTTGAAAAATCCCGTAAAGAAAATAAAGCCATTTTTTTATCTATAGGGTACAGTTCTTGTCATTGGTGTCATGTGATGGAAGATGAATCTTTTGAAGATGAAGCCACAGCCAAAATACTTAACAAACATTTTATAGCGATCAAGGTAGACAGAGAAGAACGCCCAGATATAGACAAACATTTTCAGGAAGTTTATCAACTTATGAACCAACGGCCTGGAGGCTGGCCCACTTCCATCTTTTTAACACAAGAGCAGAAACCTTTTTACTCAGCTACTTACATACCTGATGAACCCCGTTACGGCATGATGTCTTTTTCTTCTCTACTTGAAGTAATCGCTGACAAATACAAAACAGAAAAAGAACTTCTCACTGAAAAAGCTGATGAAATTTTGCGTTTTTTAAATCCAAAAGAGGACAAGATTCAGGCTACAAAATTAGATTTGAGTATCATCCAGCGTGTAGCAGATCAGGCCAAACAACTTTTTGACAACCAGGATGGCGGTTTTAACAAAGCCCCTAAATTTCCTCAAGCTTCTATGCTTGACCTGCTCTTAGATGTTTATAAGATCACCGGTGATAAAGAAACTCTTGACATGGTCCTGCTTTCCCTCTCTTCTATGGCCAAAGGTGGATTGCGTGACTTGGTTGAGGGAGGTTTTTGTCGTTACTCTACTGACAATGAATGGCTGGTGCCACACTTTGAAAAAATGACCTATGATAATGCTCTGCTTTCAGAAGTCTATCTTAAAGCTTACCATGTCTCGAGCAATGAGTTTTACAAAAATGTTGCTTTTGAAACTTTAGATTTCATGTTAAGTAAAATGTGTGAAGATGGCCTTTTCTATTCAGCATCAGATGCAGATACAGAAGGGGAAGAAGGTAAATATTTTGTTTATACCTATGAAAAATCACTGAAATCTTTTGAGAAAGCCGGTATACCAAAAGAAGCACACAGCGCACTTGCAAAAGCACTTCACATTACTAAAGAAGGAAACTTTGAAGGCAAAAGTATCATACGAGTCAATGATCCTTCTGCGACAGATAAGATCCCTTATTATAATGAAGCGATTGAATCACTACAAAAACGCAGAGAAAAACGTACCTATCCCTTTATAGACAAAAAAGTACTGGTTTCATGGAATGCCATGATGATCAAGTCTCTTTTTAAAGCCTCACGTACTGATAAAAAATACCTAAAACCTGCCATAAAATCACTTGATGCGCTTCTTCAAAGTATGTACATAAACTCTGAACTCTATCACTCTACGCTTATAGGTAAAACCCCTAAAATAAAAGCCTTTTTAGAAGATTATGCTTACTTGGCCGATACTTTAATAGAAGCCTATGAAAGTACCCTAAACGAGATCTACCTCATTACGGCAACAAAACTAGCGAACAATACTATAGAGAAATACTTTGAAAAAGGAAAATGGAAATTCTCACGTGGTGAGTTTGAAACCAATGCAGACATTTATGACTCATCTTACCCATCCTCAGTTTCAACTATCCTTTCTGTACTCTACAGTATTTCATCTCTTGTGGATGTTGTCTATAAAAAATTCGTCTTTAAAACACTTGAGATCTACTCTTTTGATGTCATGAGACAACCTGTTTCTACGCCACGTATGAGCCGCATGGTCATGCGATATTTGAAAGATGATGTCATCATCAAAGCACAAGAAGAGAAACTGAAAACACACATCAAAGATCTGGATAATTTAGTACATCCCTTCTCTTTACTCAAAAATGATACCAACGATGGATTTATGATCTGTAATTCAAATGCCTGTTTTGGACATGAGAAGGAATTCGCAGGAGTTATTGAAGTCCTTGAAAAGAGACAGGTCACTTTATAAAGAAAAATACAAAGGAAAAATCATGAACTATAACACACTCAATGAAGAAGAAAAATATGTCATTTTAAATAAAGGAACGGAGCGTTCTTTTACAGGAAAATTTTGGGACCACAAAGAAAATGGTATGTATATTTGTCGCCAATGTAATGCCCCTCTTTTCCCATCTGATACTAAATTTGATTCAGGCACAGGATGGCCTAGTTTTGATGATGCTGTTGAAGGAGCTGTGAGAGAAGTACCTGACGCAGATGGAAGAAGAATTGAAATTGTATGTGCAAACTGTGGTGGGCATTTGGGACATGTTTTTAAAGGTGAAAGAATGACAGAAAAAAGTACACGTCATTGCGTAAACTCGATCTCACTTGATTTTGTTTCAAAATCGTAACAATTAAAAAAGGCCGTAAAAAAACAGAAGTTTTTATCCATAAAATAAGATTATAATAGATATAATCTTATCCATGTTAAAAGAAAGTGTAAAGATATTTTCAGGAGATTTAAAAAACTCTTTTAAAGACCTCCTCCCTATTATCATTGTTGTTGCATTGTTTCAAGGACTAATCATCCAATCAATGCCCGAAAACGTTACGTCTATTGTCATCGGTTTAACGATCGTTGCCATAGGACTTGCTCTTTTCATTCGCGGACTTGAACTTGGAATCTTTCCCATAGGTGAAGGACTAGCTGTTGACTTTGCCAGAAAAGGCTCACTCTTCTGGTTGCTGGCTTTTGCATTTACCATTGGTTTCTCTACAACTGTCGCTGAACCAGCACTTATAGCGATAGCCGACAAAGCAGCCTTAATAAGTGATGGCCGGGTAGATGCATTTTTTCTACGTATGACCGTTGCTTTTTCAGTTGGTTTTGCAATAGCTCTTGGTACTTATCGTATCCTTGTTGGTCACCCTATACATTACTACATTATCAGCGGATATATCATAGTGGTAGTGATCACCTTCTTTGCACCAAAAGAGATCATAGGCTTGGCATATGACTCTGGCGGTGTCACCACATCAACAGTCACAGTACCTCTAGTTGCCGCTTTGGGTATTGGACTTGCGTCAAGTATCAAAGGACGTAACCCTGCCATTGACGGTTTTGGTCTGATAGCATTTGCCTCACTTATGCCTATGATATTTGTACAAGCCTACGGGATCCTAGTCTACTCGACATCCACATCAGCTACAAAAGTAGTAGATGTTGCAAGTAAAGTTGTAGAGAAGGGTAAAGCGGTAGCATATCACTTTGACTGGATGAACATCTTCTGGGAACTCGTCAATACAATCATGGATGTGATACCCATACTCGCAGTGATCTTCTTTTTTCAATATCTGGTCATCCGTAAATCTGTAGCACACTTACATAAGATCCTGATAGGTATCATACTGGTGATACTGGGACTTTATGCTTTTATAGTAGGACTTGAGATGGGACTTTTTCCTATAGGTGAAACGATTGCTTTTCAACTCACAGACATGAAGAACAATCTGCTCATCTACCTCTTTGCTTTTCTTATAGGTTTTTCTACCACTATGGCAGAACCGGCACTTTTGGCCATCGCAATAAAAGCAGAAGATATCTCTGAAGGGAACATTAACCAAAATATACTTAGAATAGTAGTAGCACTTGGTGTTGCTATTGGTATTGGACTTGGTTCATACCGTATCGTTGCAGGAGATCCGATACACTACTATATCATCGTCGGGTATATTTTGGTAATCATATTTACCTATTTTGCGCCTAAGTACATCGTACCTATCGCATATGATTCTGGAGGGGTGACCACTTCCACAGTGACTGTACCGCTTGTAGCTGCATTAGGTTTAGGCCTTGCAGAGAACATAGAAGGAAGAAACCCTCTGATTGATGGATTCGGACTTATCGCCTTTGCATCATTATTTCCTATGCTCACGGTAATGGGATATGGAATACATGCAGAGCATTATAAAAAGAAGAAGAACAAAGAAGAACAATCTACACATAAAGGAGAGGTATCATGAAGTTTACAGCACTCATCGCAATCATTCAAGATAAAGATGAAGAGGCCGCTATAGAAGCTGCCAAAGAAGCAGGCGCAGGTTCGGTGACCATCTTACATGGAAAAAGTATAGGACTTGAAGAGAAAAAAGTTTTCTTTGGTCTCACACTCGAAGAAAATGTCTCTGTTTTACTCTTTGTGATGCCAAGAAAACTCTCACTGCAAGTGATGCGGGTACTCCGTAGTCAATTTGACCTGGATAACCCGGAAACACCTGGTATGGCTTTTACCCTGCCACTAAGTCACGTTGCAGGACTTGATACAAAAGAGTTACACAAATTTGAACATGACATCAAATCGATGATATAAAGGAGAAACAAATGTTAGTAGAAAATGTAATGACACAAAAAGAAAACTTGGTAATGATCTCAGCTATGTCTACAGTAAGAGAAGCTCTAAGTTTAATGAAAGCACAAAAAGTACGTTCTGTCATTGTAGATAAAGGTACAGAAGATGGCGCGTATGGGCTTGTAACCTTCAAAAATATATTACAAAGTATTGTTGCAGAAGACGGTGATATTGATCTTCTCAATGTCTACGACATTGCATCAACTCCAGCCTTTTCTGTCTCCGCAAAACTTGATGTAAAGTATGCAGCAAGAATGATGGTAAAAAGCAGTATTAAACGTTTACTTGTTATTGACAATAATGAACTCCAGGGAATCCTGACCATGACCGATATCATCGGTATTTTAATGGACAGTGTAGAATAATTAGTTTTTCATTTTAGGGAAGGTAAGTATAAAAGTACTTCCTTCTCCTTTTTTTGACTCCAGACCCAATTTGATCTTGTATTTTTTACAGATAGACAGTACGATATTCAACCCTATCCCAAAACCTCCACGCTCTTCATTAGCTCTTTGGTAACGTTTAAAAATATCTTCCTGTACCTTTTCATCTATCCCAATACCTGTATCTTTGATCTTAAAAACATTCTCTTTTAATGTTATCGTGATACTGTCTCCAACATCAGAATACTTTATCGCATTTGAAAGCAGATTATCTATGAGTCTGTGCGCAGACTCTTTAGGTATAAAGATCTTTGTAGGTTCAAGATCAAGATCAATGCTCAAGTGTTTAGAGTCTATCAATTCTTTGACATACTCCACCCTTGTTTCAATAATAGTAGCAAAACATAATTCTTCAGATACAGTTTCATTGCCTTCAAGTCTATATGTCAAAGTACTGTACATTGTACTTAAACGTTTTGCAGATGCTTCAAGCCGTTTGATCTTTTTAGGCTCAACATCCTTTAAAGACTGTATGGTCATGAGTATCGCAGAGATAGGAGTATTGAGTTCATGTGTAGTGTCAGATATAAATCTGTCTAAAGACTCTATCTGTTCACGTACCGGTCTTAAAAACAATCGACCTAAAAAATATCCTACGATCCCCATCAGTAAAAAAGATAAGATAAGATAAGAGATGATCCGTATACGTAACTCTTTCAATGCAAGTGAAAGTTCATTCTCTTTCAGTACGATATAGTGTACACCCAAATGATCGCTTGGATCTACTACCACATTATAACAACGTTCATCTTTCTCAAAGAACTCTTTATCAAATCCTTTAAAATCATCTATCTGTGTAAAAATTGGTTTTTTATCTTTATCATAATATCCCACATCAAAACGACAATGATCCAGTTTCTCTAAATAGGGCTTTAAATCAAATTCTTTAGAGTCTTGTGGCATTGTCATAGCTTTCATAACGATATCTGAAGAGATCATACGGCCTTGATACATCATTTCAAACTTCATCGCAGACTTCATTGATGCCCGGTTATTTTCAAAGAAAAGGTACCCGATTATGGCAAGCAATACAAATACCGATGAGAGATAAAGTGCTAAAAATCTAAAAAGAGATTTACGCTCATACGATGTTAAAACGATAACCCTCTCCTTTTATGTTGTCAAAGTACTCTTTTGTAAACATTTTTCTTAGGTTTTTAATGTAGGTACGAATGGTTGCATGAGCGGGCATATGTTCATCATCCCATACATTTTCTATGATCTCATCACAAGAGATGATCTTACCAGTATTTCGTATGAAATATTCTAAGACCTGTGCCTCTTTTTGACGCATCTCTATGACTCTGTCATCTACGTGGATCTGGTGTGCTTTAGGGACAAATTTCATACCATCAAACTCTATCTCTTCCTGTAAACGATAGATACGTACGATATGTTCTACTCTGGCTTTAAGTTCTTCAAGTTCAAATGGTTTTCGTAGGTAATCATCCGCACCCAGATCAAAACCTTTTTTAAGGTCATTAATTCCAGCAAGCGAGGTGATGTAAATAGCAGGTGTTGTGTTACCTATATCGCGTAAATAGGAAAGTATTTCAAAGCCGTCAATATTGGGTACATTTACATCCAAAAGTAGCATATCATAAGGTTTTTCACCAATGGCATCTAATGCTTTTTCACCATCAAAGAAGGCTTCAACTTCATACCCGCTTTCAAGCAGGAACTCCTCTATGATCTCTTGTAAAATGACATCATCTTCTAGCAACAGTATTTTCATTTAAACCCTTTGATATCTCAATCTAAAAGATATTTTAACATACCCAATGTGTAGAGGAGTACACAAAAGAAAGAATACTAAGATAACTTACTATAAGCCTTTTGCATTCCTAAATTCTGCTATTTCACTTTCTACCATGCCATCTATCATACGGACATAAAGATCATTGATGAGATTTGGTGAAAGATCAAGCGAGATGGCTTGTTCTCTCACATGTGAGATCACATCAGAGATCCTCTCTTCAGCTTTTACCTCATCAACAGAGGTTTTAAAATGTGCTATCTGCTTGATATAATCATTTCTTTTTGCGATCAATGCAACAATTTCTTTATCCACAGCATCAATTTTTTCACGCGCATCATCTAACGTTGTACATTTTTCAATTTCCATAATACAGTTTCCTTAAACATAATAAAATAATTGGGTCAAAAACACACTGAAACTCATGGCAGGTAATGAAACACGCCAGTTCTTTGCATTTTCTTTTTTTTGGTTCGTTCTTTTTCTTTGTTGCATTAACAAAGAAAAAAAATGAACAGAAAGAAATACTTAATGTTTAAAATATTATAACTGAAATTGAATTAAATGAGGAGGTAATTGTAAAAGAAATACCTCCATTGAATATGGAGGTATATTAGAGTGCAGATAAAGTAGAGATTATTCTACTTCAGCATCGATAACATCGTCATCATCTGCTTTTTTACCAGCTTGATCAGCACCAGGCTGTCCACCCTGCTCTTTAGCATACATTGCTTCAGCAAGTTTATGAGATTTTTCAGTCAAGGCCTTCACTTTTTCTTCTATCTGCTCTTTCGTTGCATTATCATCTTTCAATGTACTCTCAAGGTCAGCGATCGCTGCTTCAATAGCCTCTTTTTCTGCTGCATCAAAGTTTTCACCTACATCTTCTAATGATTTTTTAGTCTGATGTACAAGTGCATCTGCCTGGTTTCTAGCATCAACAACTTCTTTTCTTGCTTCATCATCCGCTTTATGAGCTTCAGCATCTTGTACCATTTTCTCTACTTCTTCATCTGAAAGTCCAGACGAACCAGTGATCTTGATATCTTGTGATTTACCTGTACCTTTATCTGACGCTGTTACCGTTAAGATACCATTTGCATCGATGTCAAATGTTACTTCGATCTGTGGTACACCTCTTGGAGCTGCAGGTACATCTCTAAGTTCGAACATACCAAGAGATTTGTTGTCTTTTGAGAACTCTCTCTCACCTTGCAGTACATGGATACTTACTGCTGGTTGGTTATCTTCAGCAGTTGAGAATACCTGTGATTTTTTTGCAGGGATCGTTGTACCTTTTTCGATAACTTTAGTTGTAACACCACCTAACGTTTCAATACCAAGACTCAATGGTGTTACATCAAGAAGAAGTACATCTTTAACATCACCTGCAAGTACACCACCCTGAATAGCAGCACCAAGTGCAACAACCTCATCTGGGTTTACAGATTTGTTAAGCTCTTTTCCAAAGAATTTTTTCATCTCTTCCTGTACCAATGGTACTCTTGTTGAACCACCGACCATAACAACTTCTGCGATATCAGAAGTACTAAGATCAGCATCTTTAAGTACACCTTGCACTGTTTTGATCGTAGATGCTACAAGATCAGAGATCAATGACTCAAACTTCGCTCTTGTTATCTTCACGATAAGGTGTTTAGGTCCAGATGCATCCGCTGTAATAAATGGTAGGTTTATCTCGGTTTCTGTTGCTGAAGAAAGCTCTTTTTTTGCATTTTCAGCCGCATCTTTAACACGTTGAAGTGCCATTACATCTGCTTTAATGTCTATACCTGTGTCAGATTTAAATTCAGCTGCTACATAATCAATGATCTTGTTGTCAAAGTCATCACCACCAAGGAATGCATCTCCACCTGTTGACATAACTTCTACTACGTTATCACCAGTCTCAAGTGCAGTAACGTCAAATGTACCACCACCAAGGTCATAAACTACAATCTGCTCTGCATCTTTTTTATCAAGACCGTAAGCAAGTGCTGCTGATGTTGGCTCATTGATGATTCTAAGTACATTCAATCCTGCGATCGTACCAGCTTCTTTTGTTGCTGTTCTTTGTGCATCATTGAAGTATGCAGGTACAGTAATAACTGCATCCGTAACTGTCTCACCAAGGTATGCTTCTGCATCCTCTTTCATTTTCATAAGTACTTTTGCAGAGATCTCTTGTGGTGTATATGTTTTACCTGCTACTTCAATAGCACATGCACCTGATCTGTCTACTACATGGTAAGGAAGCTTAGATTGCGCTTCCTTAGCCTTATCTTCACTCATCATAAGACCCATGATTCTCTTAATAGAGTAGATCGTCTTCTCTGGGTTTGTTACTGCCTGTCTTTTAGCAGATTCACCAACAAGGATCTCACCTTTGTCTGTAAATGCTACGATCGAAGGTGTTGTATTTTTACCCTCTTTGTTTGCGATGATCTTCGCTTCGCCGTTTTCAAACACTGCCATTGCAGAGTTTGTTGTTCCTAAATCTATTCCTAATACTTTACTCATATTATTTCCTTTATTATTATATTTATTTTATTATTTACAGGTTGAAACCATTGCTGGTCTCAAGACACGATCTTTGATCGTATACCCTTTTTGCATTACTTGTACTACATCACCCGCTTCATGCTCATCACTCTCAACTTGCATGATCGCTTGATGTACTTCAGGATCAAATTCACCTTCACAATCTACCTCTTTGATACTGTTTTTTTCAAGTATCTTTTTAAGTTGATCAAATGTGAGATTTACACCCTCTTTCATATTTTCAAGTACTTCTGAAGAGTTTTCTTCATCTGCACTTTCTATGGATGCTAATGCATTCTCAAACGAATCCATCACTGCTAAAATATCTTTAGCAAAACTCTCGTTTGCATATGAAACTGCATTGTTCTTATCTTTTTCCAAACGTCTTTTAGAGTTTTCAAAATCCGCATGTGCTCTTAAATACTTATCTTTATATTCTGCAGCTTCCGCTTGTGCAGCTTCCAAAGGATCGACTTCTTGTGTCCCCTCTTCTGCTTGCTCTTCTACTTCTTCAGCCTGAGATTCTTCAAGATCTACATTCTCTTCTTGACTCATAAACAGACCTCCTATCTTCAATTTATTGCATACATTTTCTGATGCTTAAAGGTATTATACAACATTGAGTGCATCTTTGTCAAGTCATAGTTTAGTCAAATAGACTAAAGTTAGTAAAATGATTCTAATTGTATATGAAATCAATTATTATGCTATACTTTATTCATTGTATATTTGGGAAAGGAGTTGGATCATCAAAATGCATAAAGTACTTCAGCGTCAACTCAAACGTCTCAATATAGATGAAAATGACAATGTTATTAGTACAGAAGACTTTCAAAAACTCATCAAACTGATCTCCGACACCTATACTGCAGATGATGACACATTGTATCTTATGCAAAATATTCAGAAGGTTTCTTCTCAAGAGATGCAAGAGCTGTATGCAAAGCAAAAAGAGGACAGAAAACGTCATTTTAATGCCATTATTGCGAGTATGCCAGACCTAATGTTCATCATAGATACAGAAGGGAATTACCTGGAAGTCTATGCTGATGATAAAGAAGATCTATTGGCTTTACCTAAAGATGAACTCTTAAAAACATCCATACCTAAAACCTTTAATACCCATACCAGTAACAAACTCATGTTACTGATCGAGCACACAGTTACAACAGGTAAGCTGCAATCTATAGAATTTGAACTTGACCTCCCCGATGGAAACCGACATTTTGAAGTAAGGGCTATCGCTACAGGATTAAAAAAACAAGGTAATGATACAGTTGTCATGATCTCACGGGATATTACAATACAGAAAGAACAAGAATCTAATGCGCGCCTAATTGAAACTGTATTTCAAGAAGCAACGGAAGGTATCATTATCCAGAACAAAGATAGGAACATCATCCATGTTAATGATGCTGCAGCAAGGATCCTCAACACAACAAGTGATGCACTTCTTGGCAAACATTCTGACTATTTATCCAGCATGATTCCTCCACACATTAAAGATCAAATCCATGAAGCTATGACAACAAAAGGAGTTTGGCAGGGAGAAGTAGAGATCACGCCTCCTGAATCTTCCAAAATATACTCCTGGGTAACTCTTGATGCCATCATGGATGCTAAAAATGAACTCAACAATATAGTTGTAATGATCACCGATATCTCCGAGATACATCATTCACGTGATCAAATGGAATATCTGGCATCTTATGACACTTTGACAGATCTTCCCAACCGTTCTCTTCTTTTCAAACAGTTAAAAAAATCCATATCCTCTATGAAGAGAAGAAACGAAAATGGGATGTTACTCTTTATTGATATTGATCATTTCAAAGAATTTAATGACAATTATGGTCACCAAGTAGGTGACAAAGTATTACTCTCAGTTGCTAAACAAATACAATCAATTTGTAGAAAAGAAGATATATTAGGTAGATTAAGCGGAGATGAGTTTCTACTCATCAGTGAAGATGTCAATGACCAACAAGCCGTTGATACGATCATCGAAAAGATTCATAAGATATTTAAAAAACCACAACAAATAGGAAATCTTTCCCTTCATATAAGTGTCAGTATGGGTATCGCTCTCTACCCTAAAAACGGCACAACACCTGAAACACTTATCAATGCAGCAGATCAAGCAATGTACTCAGTAAAAAAACAAGGTCGCAATAATTTTGCTTTTTACACACAAGAAATGACTGATATCGCAAATGAATATTTCTTCATTTTGAATGCCCTAAAAGATGCGATATATTCAAAAAATTTCACGCTTGCCTTTCAACCGCAATTTTCGCTCAATACAAATCAACTTGTCGGTTTTGAAGTACTGTTACGCTGTACACACTCACGTATAGAAAACATTCCGGTTGCACGTCTCATTTCTATTGCTGAAGAGACAGGTCTCATAAACAAGATCAGCCATCTTGTATTAGATATGATATGTGAACAGATCTATGAATGGAAATTATCAAAACTAAACCTTCCAAAAGTTGCTATAAATCTTTCCAGGAAAGAGTTAAGTGACGAGAATCTTCTCATCACCATTCATACTGCCTTATCACGATATAAGATAGACCCAAGTGAGATAGAGCTTGAGATCACGGAAAGTGCCCTACTGCATGAAGATTCTCTTGTAAAAGAAAACATCCTTAGGCTTCAAAAACTGGGCCATACTTTTTCTATTGATGATTATGGTACAGGATTTTCATCCCTTTCCAATATCAAAACATTTCAATTTGATAAATTAAAAATAGACAAAACATTTATAGATCATCTTATGACAAACAGAGATGACCAGGTGATCGTATCTACAACGATAAGCATGGCACAGAAGCTTGGATTAAAAGTGATAGCAGAAGGTGTTGAAGTCCAGGCTCAAGCTGGTCTGCTTAAAAAGTTTGGATGTGATATAGTGCAAGGTTTTTTATATTCTAAGCCATTGAACAAAGAAGATATAGAGAAGCTGCTAGATAAATCCCATTTACCGATCTCTATTTAAAAACAGATTTGTAAAGATTTTGTTGTTATTGTATTTAGATTTGAATGTTTAGATGAAAGTGTGTATAGAAAAGTAAGAACGCCCATCATTAAAGATGGATGCTCTTTATTTTGGAAGAGTAGAAGTTCTAGTTTCTGATTCCTAGATCTGCTTTAATAGTGTTCCATCTTGTAAGATCTGTCTTTTTAAGGTATCTCATAAGTCTTCTTCTTTGACCAACTAATTTAAGTAGTCCAAGTCTTGAAGAGTGATCTTTGTGATTTGTTTTAAGGTGCTCAGTAAGATAAGTAATTCTCTCAGTGATAAGAGCTACTTGTACTTCTGTTGAACCTGTATCGCCGTCTTTTTTAGCATATTTAGCAATAATTTCTGCTTTTTTCGCCTGATCTAAAGCCATAATGACCTCCTGATTGGTATTTGATTCTCTTAAATGAGTCCGAAATAATAGCATAATAAGCTTATCTGTGACTTATAATATAATGATGTTACTTATCTATAATGTTAATTAGAGTAAAATACTCTTAATTAACAAAAAGGTTTTTCATGCTACTAACACGTGCCAGCGAATATGCTCTTCTCTCTTTAGATGTCATATGTAAATCAGACGTACCATTAGGTGCGGAGCAGTTAGCTACAAACCTTTGTATTCCTAAAAGTTTTCTTGCAAAGATATTACAAAGTCTTGCCAAACAAGGGATACTTGAGTCACGCAAAGGTGCACACGGTGGATTTATTTTGGCAAAACAAATAGAGGATATCTCTGTACGTGAGATAATCGTTGCCGCAGAAGGGAAAGCCCCTGCAGTCTTTGACTGTAGTTCTTATGCTGCTACATGTCCTAACGGTGCCATTGGTACATGTTCGATCTCACCTTTTCTAATGAATTTTCAAACCAAGATCGATGACTTTCTTGATGGTTTAATGCTAAGCGACATTTTATAGCCAACTCCCATACAAGCCTTATAGTGTATAATATGTAAATATTTATACACTTATACACAAGGCTTACACTTTTATGAAACAACACGTTTATCACCTCTCACATATAGACCTTGACGGTTATGGCTGTCAATATCTATCCACACAATGTTTTAACGAAATTGACTGCTATAATGCAAACTACGGCCCTGAGGTCTCTGCACGTTTAGGGGAGATCGTCACTAAAATTGAACAGGACAAATTTCTCCATGGTGATGGAACAGAAAGACTCATACTGATATCCGATCTTAACCTCACCACCAAAGAAGGTACATGGATTGAAAAAGAAGCTATCCGTATCGGTGCAAAACTGCAACTTCTAGACCATCATGCAACTGGTGCAAGTGCAGCAGAACGTTTTGCATGGTACAAGCTCGATACTACCCGGTGTGCAACACTGATCACCTATGACTGGCTACAGACACATTATAACTTTGATAAAAAAAATGATCTAGCCACTATTGTGCAGGCTATCAATGCTATAGATATTTGGGTAAATGATGATGCACTCTTCGAGTATGGTAAAGTAATGCTTGGAATGATCTCTGGCGCAAGAGAGATAGGACGTGTTTTATTTCCTAAACAAGACAGAGACTTTAAACTCTCTATGATTGAAGAAGCAAAGAACAGAGTGGATGATGCAGATGCACCTATCAAGCTTGATGATGATCTTCATCAAATTAAAAAAGCTTTTTTCAGAACAGATAAGAATGATACCAAAGACAACCTTGTTGCCTCTTTTGTAACAAAGCTTCTTACTACAGATAGACAACGCCTCACGATAGAATACAAAGGTCACAAAGGCATACTTGGCTACAACGTAGGTAACGCTTCTATCATCGGTAATGCCTGTATGGTAGAAAATGATGATTATGACTTCTACATGGATATTAACTTCAGAGGAAACTTCTCATTGCGAAGTAACAACAAACTTGATGTTTCACAAATGGCAGCACATATCGGAAACGGTGGAGGACATCCTAATGCCTCTGGCGGGAAAGTAGAGGGATACAAAGACTCTTTTGTCTATGCAGATGTACGTAAATTTGTACAAAACTACATCGATGAGAAATGTAAGTAAACGTTTATATCTTCACTCTTGATTCTAAAGCACGTGAGAGTGACATGATATCGATATTTTCCAACTCTACACCCGTTGGTACACCTTGAGCGATCTTTGTGAAATGGATATCTAAACCTTTTAATTTGTCTTCTATATAGAGTATCATCGTATCAGTTGCGATACTTGGCGGAAATGCAAAAATGATCTCATTTACACCGCCTACAGCATAAAATAGGTGATCTTCATCAAGGTCACGTACCTCACATACCACATAATAAACCCCATCAAACTGTCCACTCTCTTCAATGGTCAATATATCTTTTGCAGATTGAACAATGCAAAGTTTAGAACTGTCTCTATAAGGATCTGAACAGATAGTACAGAGTTCATCTTCACTCATATTATGGCACTTGGTACATTTTTGTATACTGTTTATCCCTGTCTCTAATGCATGTGCAAGTTTCATTGCAGCAAAACCATCTACCATGACCGCATGATATGCCATGCGAATGGCTGACTTTTTCCCTACTGAAGGCAGTGATTGAAAAGCATCTACAAGGTTTTCAAATGCTTCTATTTTATAGCTCTTCATTTAATTACTTCTTCTTTCTATCGAGCAAAGCTCCATAGAAATTGCCCTGCTAAGAAATGCCCTTGGGGTGCCTCTCACTAAAGCTTGTTCTTTGAGCAGAGTGCTATGCACGTTCATAATCGGTTGCTTTAGAGTACTCGACCACAGACTTAATGAATGTAACCACTTTTTGATGTTCCGGATGGACATCATAAGCATCCAGTCCTTCTTTACTCTCAAAGACTGCAATAATACTCAGATCCATCGCTCTATCTGCTTCAATAAAATTAACCCCAACATCTATACTTCTTAAACTTGGAACCGCACCCATAAGATTTTCCAACATTTGTTTAGCTTGAAAAATATTGGCTTTTTTGTTTTCTTCTTTAAACTTAAACATGACGATATGTACGAGCATATAGGACCTTTATATCTATTTTTGTGATTATAGCTAAATTATGATAGAATTCGCCAAAATTATTCCCTATTTTAGGAGAACCCTTATGACAGAATTAGATTATTATGAAGTGCTTGAAGTAAGCAAAGACTGTACAGGTGCTACACTCAAAAAAGCATACCGCAAGCTTGCGATGAAGTACCACCCTGACAGAAACCCTGATGATAAAGAAGCAGAAGACAAATTTAAAGTTGTCAATGAAGCTTATCAAGTACTTTCAGATGATGAAAAAAGAGCTATCTATGACCGTTACGGAAAAGCTGGACTTGAAGGACAAGGTGCCGGGAGAGGTGGCTTTGGTGGTTCAAACATGGATGATATCATGGAGATGTTCAACTCTATGTTCGGTGGTTCTAGTGGAGGTTTTGGAGGATTTGGTCAAACGCGTAGAGATCCAGGTCAAAAGTATGCACTCGACTTTGAGATAGAACTTCCTCTCAAATTCCATGAAGCGGTATTTGGCTGTGAGAAAACCATAGATATCACGTATAAAACATCATGTACGGACTGTAAAGGTACTGGTGCTAAAGATGCCAAGCTTGAAACATGTGACTACTGTAACGGTCAAGGGCAAGTACTTATGAGACAAGGACCTATGCAGTTTGCTCAAACCTGTCCCAAGTGTGAAGGTAAAGGACAAACTGTTGCTGAAGATTGTGGAAGCTGTAGTGGAAAAGGCTATCATCAAAAAGATGACAGTGTCACAGTAAGCATTCCAGCAGGTGTAGACTCTGGAAACCGTTTAAGAGCACAAGGTTATGGTAACGAAGATAAAAATGGACAACGTGGTGATCTATATATGACCTTCCGTGTGGAAGAAGATGAAAACTTCATCCGTAACGGTAGTGACATCTACATCGAAGTGCCTGTTTTCTTTACTCAGGCCATTCTTGGAGAAACAATCTCCATTCCTGCACTTGATGGAGAGCTAGAACTTGAACTCAAACAAAGCACAAAAGATAAAGAACAGTTTGTCTTTAATGGTGAAGGGGTAGCAGATGTACATACCGGACGTAAAGGTCGTTTAGTAGCTCAGATCCAGATGATACTTCCTAAAAAGATCAATGATGAACAAAAAGAGCTTCTCGAACAACTTCAAGAGAGTTATGGTGTAGAGAGCCGTCCTCATAAATCTACTTTTGACTCAGCTTTTGACAGAGTTAAATCCTGGTTTAAAAACTAAATCTTTTCTATGGACAGTATTTTACTGTCCAATATTTTTTATTCCTTCTACACTTATATATACATCTCTAATTTCTATACGCCATTATCTTCTATGTATTGTTATCAATAATTATTTTCCTTTAAGTTTAAAAGCGTTATACTTTTTTAAAGGATAATTTTTTTCCTTTAGAAAATAACTAAGGATTTATTATGGCAAGAATAGGTAATTCAATTATCAAAGGTCTTGAGATCGATGAGATCATTGCTGTTTTGAACAAAGCATACGCTGATGAGTGGTTGGCATACTATCAGTACTTTATTCAGGCAAAAGTAGTCAAAGGTATAATGAAAGATGCTGCTATCACAGAGCTGACAGAACATGCAAATGATGAACTCAGGCATGCAAATATGGTTGCAGATAGAATCCTGCAATTGGGAGGTACACCACTCTTGTCACCTCAAGATTGGTTCACACACAGTGGTTGTGGTTATGAAGAGCCAAAAGAATTTGACGTAGTAAGTTTACTTCAAGACTCCATTAAAGGAGAACAGTGTGCCATATCAGTTTATTCACAATTAGCTGATATGACAAGAGACAAAGATATAGTAACCTATGATATCGTCTCCGAAATACTTGCAGATGAAGTTGAACACGAAGAAGACCTTCAGTCATTACATGATGATATCACTGAGTTTATAGCAGATATCCAAAAAAACATACAATAAGGAAAATAAATTGAGACAGTACGAAACATATAAATGTGACAAATGTGGTAATGAGATAGAAGTACAAGAAGTAGGTGGAGGAAAACTTACTTGTTGTGGAGAAGAAATGGTATGTACAACTGATAATTTAACAGCTGTAAACCTTATGAAGGCTTTTGCAGGTGAGAGTATGGCAAGAAACAAGTACGATCTATTTGCTGAAATTGCTGAAGAAGAGGGTTGGCATGCTATAGCACGTCATTTCAAAGAAGCAGCAATTAATGAAATGTGGCATGCCAGAGCAGAGTTTAAAGCGTATCATGCAATGGTAGACGGTGTAGAGCTTGAAGGTACACTGCAAAACCTTGAGACAGGTATGGCAGGTGAGAGATATGAGCATGAGGAGATGTATCCTAACTTCGCTGCGATAGCTAAAGAAGAAGGACACAAAGAACTTGCACGTCTATTCACCGCTATAGGAAAGGTAGAAGTGGAACACGAGAGAGAATATGAAGCACTTAAACAAGCTATGATCGATGATGGGTTCTTTGAGAGTGAAGATGAAGAGTACTGGGTCTGTGAAGTTTGTGGTCATGTCCATAAAGGTAAAAAAGCACCAAAAGCATGTCCATTATGTAAAGTAGGTCAAGAGTATTTCAAACGTGAGCACCTTTACTAGACCATATTTTTATAAATATATAGAAAATAAAAGTTGGGGTTAAGCCCCTACTTTTTGATGCAGTATGACTTTTGTCTCTGCTGCATCTAGATTACTACTTTGCGTACGTTGATCATATGCGATCACATACACTTCATCCCCACTTTGCAAATAGTTTTTTTCACCAAATTCTGCATAGGCTGTTGCGCCTATTGAAACAAGTGCCTGCTTTGGATACGCTGTTGTTTTAAGATGAGCAGCGATATCTTCTAATGGTCCAAAATCTTCTTGGGTATTCATTTTATCTATGAGCCATGTTTTAAGCTTAGTATAGAAGTAAGAGTAACCAAGTAGTGGTGCATCCACACCATAAGGGTGTAATACCCCATCACGTTCCACAAAAGAGCAAAGATGGTAGTTATCCATTACACCACCCTCATCAAATTTATCTACAGTGATCCATTTATCTCCTATACCTTTAGAGTTTGGGCCCCATGACTTCTTTTCAGAGATCTTTTTAGCCCCCTCTTTCCTAATGGTACAGTCATTAAATGTAGTAAACTTTTGAGCCACAAGATCGATCACTTCGTTGTTATCATTATAAATAATATCAAACAAAACAGCTATCTCTGGTTCTACCTGTGCATTTGCTTCATAATTTGGGAGCGTTAAAGTATCTGTACCTATAGCGTACAAGCCTAAGAAAGAGTCGGATCCAGGCAAATAAAATGGAAAAATACCTTTTGGGGCATCCGGTTCAGCGGTCACAACATTTTCAAAATCTTTAAGTTCACCAGCTTGTTCTAAATGGTGTGCAAAATTTCCTGCTACACCTAAACAAATAACATCTTGTAATTGCATAAATATCCTTACTAATAATTATCGTAGTATATCTTAGTGATGGTTATAAGGTGTTTTAAAAAGTGTTAGAGAGGGGATAGAGAAGTTTAGCTGTCATCATATGATAACAGCTAAAAAGGGGTTGACTTAGTTACCTGCAACTGCGTCTTTAAGTGTTTTACCCATTTTGAATTTAGGTGCAGTGTGTGCTGCTTTTGTATATGTTTTGTCTGTTCCTGGAACTTTACCAGACTTTTCTGCAACTTCTACTGTAGAGAATGTACCGAATCCTACCAAAGATACTGTTTCTTTCTTTACTAATGCTTCTGTTACTGATGAGATAAATGCTTTTACTGCTCTCTCTGCTGCTGCTTTACTTTCAAACTCACCATTTTTCTGTACTAACTCTACGAAATCTGCTTTTGTCATTCTACTTCCTTTTAATTTAAGATGCAGTTATTATAACACAATCATCTCTTAATAAAAGATAAAATTACCCTCAAACACCCCTAATTTTAGGGATTTTTCGTAAATTGTATACAATTCGATTTTATTTTATATAATTTAGTTATAATAATTATTTATATTTATCATATTACTGCTCTATTGACGCTTATTTGATGATTCCCAAGGAAATATAGATTAAAAACCTTTGTATTTTGTAACATTCAATATATCTAAAAATTATACATTCATAATGTATTTACTCCCATACTATTCTCATCATCTTACATAGATGTTTGATATAATATTAGAGGTAACAAGGATAAAAATGAAAAAGAAAGACATAGTTTGCCATGAATGT
>CBFHPE010000008.1:0-31802 GCA_965657515.1 Sulfurovum sp. | reverse complement strand
TGTAATACGATGTATAGTACCTAAATTGTTTTTTATAAAGTTCTTTTGTGTTTGGCTGTAAGTTTCAAACTCAGTCCCATAAAGTCGCTTTATCATTTGTTCACCATAAGCACCGGCTGATGAAGGTCTTGAAGGAGTTTGTTGCTGAGGGAACATGGATGTTCCACTTCCCATAAGTGCATTGGCTAAAGCATCTTTTGAACGTTTTGGTTTTTTCTTTTTTGGTATTTGCTTTTTAACGACTTTCTTTTTAGGTTGCTTTTTTTCTTTTTTCTTAACCTCTTTTTTGACCACTTTTTTCTTTTTTTCGGGTTTTGGTTCTACCTTAGTAATATTATTGTCTTCTGTGCTTTTTACAGCAAATGTTTTTTTACTTTCATCTACTATGGTCCGTTTGACAGTTTCTGGTTTAGGAGCAGGTGGAATGACCTTTTCTACTATAGGTTTAGGTGGAACAGGAGGTTTTACGATAGGTTGTGGTTTAGGTTGTGGTTTAGGTTTGGGAACTACAGGTTTTGGTTTTGGCGTGACTATCTGTTTAAGGTTAAGTGATATCTTTTTCTCTTGCTTCTTGGAAGGTAAGAAGGTCATCTCTTTAAAATTTGTTGTAAAGAGTAGCAATATCAGTAAGTGCAGAAGCAAAGAGATCAATAATGCTTTATGTAATCTATTGATAATTTACTCCTCTTATGCGCTTGACCAGACTTCTTGAAAATCTCAATAAAAGTATAGATACTCCATTGCACATTATCTTTCATCTAAAATACTTTAAAATTAGCTAAGGCTAGTCCTTCAAGTAGTTAAGATAAAAGCTAACGCACACTGAAATATCTCTACAATTTATGAGATTTGCAAGAACTCTATTGTATAATCCACGTAATTATACATAACGAGGATTAATAAGATGGCATATGACAAAAGTATAGCAGCATTTGATGAAGCATATAAAGTAATACCGGGAGGTGTAGACTCACCTGTGAGAGCATTCTCGGGCGTAGAAGGCACCCCACCATTTATAGAAAGAGGTGATGGTGGTTATATGTATGACATCGATGGTAACAGATACATTGATTTTGTACAGAGTTGGGGACCACTTATATTTGGTCATGCAGATGTTGAAATAGAAGCTTCGGTCATAGAAGCTGTAAAGAGAGGTTTGAGTTTTGGTGCACCAACAACAGTAGAAACAGAACTTGCTGAAGAGATCGTCACACTTTTTGACAGTATCGATAAAGTACGTTTTGTAAGTTCTGGAACTGAAGCGGTCATGTCTGCTATCCGTCTTGCTCGTGGTGCTACGGGTAGAGATAACATCTTGAAATTTACAGGATGTTACCATGGACACTCTGATTCACTTCTAGTACAGGCAGGTTCGGGTTTGGCTACCTTTGGAACACCATCAAGTCCAGGTGTGCCAGCTGACCTTACGAAACATACTCTTTTGGCAACATACAATGACATCGCTTCTGTGCAAAAATGTTTTGAAGATGCAAAAGGGGACATCGCTTGTGTGATCATAGAGCCTATAGCTGGGAACATGGGTCTTGTGCCTGCAGATGAGTCATTTTTAGAAGAGTTACGTCGCCTTTGTACAGAAAATGGGGCACTGCTGATCTTTGATGAGGTCATGTCAGGATTTAGAGCCTCGCTTAGAGGTGCACAAGGCATTTCATCTGTAAAACCAGATATGGTGACACTCGGTAAGGTTATCGGTGCAGGTATGCCTGTAGGAGCGTTTGGTGCATCAGCTGAGATCATGGCAAACCTTTCTCCCGAAGGACCAGTATATCAGGCGGGGACTCTATCTGGTAACCCTGTAGCCATGACAGCAGGACTTACAAGCCTTAGAAAGCTCAAGTCTAACCCTTCAGTCTATGTAGAGCTTGGAAATAAAGCAAAAAGACTTGTAGAAGGTTTCAAGAATGCTGCGAATGCAGTCAGTGTACCAATGGTGACAGATGTAAGAGGTTCGATGTTTGGTTTCTTCTTCTCAGATAAGCCTGTGAAGAACTTTGCAGATGCCTGTGACAATGACACAGAACTTTTTGCAAAGTTCCATAAAGGTATGTTCGACAGAGGTATTTACCTTGCATGTTCATCGTATGAAACAGGATTTATCTCTACAGCTACAACAGATGAGATGATCGATGAATCGATCAAAGCAGCTTATGAAACGCTTGCAGAGATCAAAGGTTAGTTATGGCTGAAGAAGAACCGAAATTCAAAAAAATTGCTGACGCTGCCGATGGATTAAGTTTAGGTATTTCTATGGCTGTGGCAGTAGTAATGGGTGTAGGTATAGGGATTGGATTACAAAAACTAACAGATACAAAGTGGACACTTTGGATAGGTGTATTCATCGGTGTAGCTGCTGCGATCTTAAATGTTTATAAGGCATATGCAAAACAGAAAAGATCACTTGATGAGCTTGCAAATGATCCTAGATATAAATACAAAGCTTCCCAGAAAAATGATGAGGATGAGGATGACAAATATTAATTTGAAGTTTCTCAAAGCCTTGGTCATAGTAGATCTATTGATCATACTTATTTCGATGATATTTTTTGATATTAAAACGTTATGGAGTACCCAGATAGGCTTCATTTCATCGTCATTGGTGATGTTTGCTTCTATGCGTTCATACCGTCGCATGGTCGATGCAAGGGTAGAGCATAATATCATCACGATAGATGATACTAAAGATACCATCGATAAACTTGAAGACCCATATGACCTTTACAGTGAAGAGGTTGTGGAAGATGAAGAAGAGAAAGATCTTAAAGAGGTAGTGAAAGAAGAACGTAAAAAGCTCAAAGAAAACCGTCGTTCTGTAGGACAGACACTTAAAGATACTAAAGCTGCACTCTCGATTTATCGTATAAGTGCCTACATCGTACTTATTTTAGGGTTTCTTTACCTCAATCGCCATGCATTACTTCAAATCCCTAGCTATATATTGTCACTCTCTCTTCCTATGTTCATCGTTGTATATATCTTAATGAGTGAAAAGGAAAAGAGTTAGACCTTATGAGAGTAAGGCCTCTTTGAGTGCGTTCATATCTATCTTATCGAGATACTGTTCTAATACAGCAGGATCTTTAAGATTTTCCCCATCTATTCTAACCATGATCTGACCTACCAGGAGCAGGGTTATTTCTGTACTAGTTCCCTCTGTCTTTTTTACACCTTTAATACGCTTATATCGGTATGGCTTTGTATTTTCATCCATAGAGACCATCATGGGATTGTTTATCATCATGCCAACCACTGAGATCATTGGAGAGTTTGCTATGATCTGTATGTGCACTGTTTGAGTGTCAAGTGTATAGTTGGCACCGATCGTTGTACCTCCACCCATCATAGACATAGCAGATTGTGCTGTACCGTCATCTACTTTCATAGTCCAACCATCCAATGCAGGAGGAAGAAGTTTCTGATTGTCATTTTGTGCAAGTTTTTCGAGCCCTGCCATAGCGTATTTTAGTTCATCAACTGCTATCTTATAGTCTTTGTCCTGGTATGCTTTGAGTCCTGCTTGTATCTGATCTTCGATATCATCAGCCATGAGTGCTGTACTCATTATCAATGGCAGTGTTACCAGTCCGGCAAGTAATAGTTTTTTCATTTATATTCCCTTGTTTTTGTGTTTGAAGTACCATTATTTAAAAACGATGGTTCCATGCATAAGTATAGCTACTATAATCTTAGTATCGTTATAATAGATTTTGGAGAAAATATGAATTTTAAAGAATTAGATACTTATATATTGTCAAAACAAGGTGTCACCTTTGATTATCCCTTTGATGAAAAGGTGAGGGTATACCGTATAGCTGAGAAGATATTTGCTCTTACTTCAGAAGATAGGCCTATCTCGGTAAATCTTAAGTGTGATCCTATTTACGCTTTAGAACTTCGTAGTATCTATGAAGGTGTTATAGCCGGGTACCATATGAATAAAAAACATTGGAATACCGTGACAGTAGAAAATTCAGATGTAGATGATGAAACAGTTAAAGAGCTGATAGACCATTCTTATGATCTTGTGTATAAAAGTTTGACGAAGAAAAAAAGAGAAGCACTTGGATGAATCAAGTTGATATTAAATACTATAAAAGCCCTGTAGGGGAGATCATACTAGGTTCCCATGATGGTAAACTCTGCCTTGCAGACTGGCGATATAGAAAAATGCGAAGCACGATAGACAGTAGGATACAAAAAGCTTTACAATCAAAGTACGTTGAAAAAAGTTCTGAAGTCATAGAAGAAACCATTAGGCAACTAGAAGAGTATTTTGCACATAAACGTAAAGATTTTGATATACCCTTACTTATGTTAGGAACTGACTTTCAAAAGTCTGTATGGGAGGAACTCATTAAGATACCTTATGGTGAAACAGCATCTTATTTGAAGCTTGCTCAAAACGTAGGTAATGAAAAAGCTGTAAGAGCCGTAGCCTCAGCCAACGGCGCCAATGCCATTTCTATACTCATACCTTGTCATCGGATCATAGGAAGTGATGGATCACTGACAGGATATGCAGGTGGATTGGATGTGAAAAAAAAGCTGTTGGAGATAGAGAGTAACTTATTTACATAAAAGATCTAAATATATCATTTAGTTATATTATTTCATTGTTAATGCTATATTAAAACTTCTTTTTTAGATAAAATAACTTTACTATGCACTACATATCGCACTAAGAAGGATCATAATGCTCCAAAAATTCAGGAATAAAGTCATTTTAAGTGTACTTCTAGCACTTCTAATAGGTCTTATAAGCGTTTATCTTTTCCATCTTACATTTGCTCAGTCTATCGTTATAGGCATGATTATTGTGATCATATCTCTGTATGTTTTATTTGCTAAGAAGAGACCAGCCTATAAAATACCAGTCAATGATGAAGATGAAACTGACAGTGATGTGAAGTACCGGCTTCTTGAAAAGAAATTTAAAGCTATTTCTGAAAAAGCAGATACCCTCGAACATGAGATCAAAACAACTGAACTCTTTCTAGCCAGTATGTCTCATGAGATTCGTACTCCCTTAAACGGTATTATCGGTATGACCGAAGTTCTTGATGAAACGTCATTATCTCAAGAACAAAAAGAGTTTGTATCAATGATACGAGAGAGTTCCAACAATCTAAGGGTCATTGTTAACGACGTACTCGATGTTTCCAAGATGAATGCAGGAAAAATGGAGCTTGAGAGTATCCCTTTTGATCTATTTACAAAGATCGAAGCATCTGTAGGTATATTTAAACCAAAGATCGAAGAAAAAGAGATCAGTCTCAAACTTTTTACAGACCCAAAGATACCAAGACAAGTGATAGGAGACCCTACCAGGTTGTCACAGGTTATCATTAACCTAGTAAGTAATGCACTCAAGTTTACCGATAAAGGTGGAAAGATCGATGTTCTAGCCGAGTATCTCGAACAGGAAAACGATGAAGTGACCTTTAAAGTATCTGTGAGTGATTCGGGTATAGGATTGACCCAGGAACAGCAAGAGAAGATCTTTGAAGCGTATTCACAGGCTACAGCCAGTACAGCAAGAAAATCTGGAGGAACCGGACTTGGTTTAACGATCTCAAGTAAGATCATGAATGCCATGGGTACGGAACTAGAAGTAGTAAGTGAAGAGGGGAAAGGGGCTACATTCTTCTTTGTTATCACCATGAAGGTCGATAAAAAACCATCGGTAGCTGTAGAGAAAAAAGAAGTTGAAGTAGCGCAAAAGCCAAAAAGCTATGATGATATTCATGTATTGGTAGCAGAAGATAATCCAATTAACCAAAAGCTTATTAAAATTGTTTTAGAAAACTTTGGGTTAAATGTAACCTTAACAGCCAATGGAGAAGAAGCTTACGAAGAACGTGTCAATGGTAATTACAGTATGATCTTTATGGATATTCAAATGCCTGTTATGGGTGGTGTTGAGTCTACACATAAGATCTTAGAATATGAAAAAGAAAATGGAGTAGAGCATATACCGATCATTGCCTTGACTGCCAATGCACTCCCTGGAGACAAAGAGAAGTATATGTCTGAAGGAATGGACAACTATGCAACCAAACCTTTAGATGTAAAGGTGCTTGAAAAGCTGATTGCACAATATTGTAATATTAGTTAGTATGAATCGGTATAGTACCCAATACACCTATTTCAATACAAGGACATACCATGTTTAAAATTATTACATTTTTGCTTTTAACACTCTATCCTCTCAGTGCACTGGAATACTTTGGGTTACACTTGGAACGTTACCCATATCCTTTTGAGGTCAAACGTTATAATGTTACGGTACAGCATCAAACCCTTAGTATGGCTTATATGGATGTAAAGCCAGAAAATCATAATGGAAAAAGTGTGCTATTGTTTCATGGAAAAAACTTCACTGGAGCTTACTGGGAAAGTACTGCTCGAGAACTTCTAAAAGAAGGATACCGGGTGATCATCCCAGACCAGATCGGTTTTGGTAAATCTTCCAAACCAGACCACCTGCAGTATACTTTCCAGATGCTTGCCCACAATACAGCTAACCTGATGGATCACCTTGATATCCCTAACAGTTATCTTATCGGACACTCTATGGGAGGGATGCTTGCGACACGTTATGCACTGATGTTTCCTGAACGTGTAGAAAAACTGATACTGGAGAATCCTATAGGATTGGAAGATTGGCAGCGTTTTGTGACAAACCCTTCTTTTGACTTTTGGCATAAGAGAGAACTTTCCAAAAGTGCAGAAAAGATCTATCGCTATCAATTGAAAAGCTACTATGATGGTGTTTGGAAGGAAAAATACCAGCCATGGGTTGACATACTTGCAAGTTTTACTTTAGGAGCGGATTATCCAAAAGTCGCATGGAATCAGGCATTGATCACTGAAATGATCTTCAGCCAACCCGTTTGCTATCAGTTTGATGCGTTAAATATGCCAGTCCTTCTCATCATCGGACAGCGTGATAAAACAGCACTTGGTAAAGGCTTGGCAGATCCTGAGACACGTAAAAAAATGGGTAACTATCCGCAACTGGGTATAGAAGCTGCAAAGCGCATCCCTAATTCAAAGTTATTGGAGCTTGAAGGTATCGGACACATGCCACATATCGAAGATTTTGACTCTTTCATTAAGAGTGTCAAAAGTTTTTTGTCAGAAGGATAGTTGTCACATAATTAAGGGTTAAACATGAAAAGAGTGATGATATTAAGCGGTGCAGGACTTTCTGCTGAGAGTGGCATACGTACCTTTAGAGACCATGACGGTCTTTGGGAAAACCACGATGTGATGAAGGTCTGTTCTACACAAGGCTGGATAGAAGACCGCAAGTATGTAACACGTTTTTACAACGACCGCAGACGTGACCTTGAGTCCAAAGAGCCCAATAACGCACACAAGATACTCGCACAACTCGAACATGATTATAGAGGAAGGGTCATGCATCTGACCCAAAATATAGATAATCTTATGGAGAAGGCAGGTGCCAAAGATGTGATACATCTTCATGGCACGCTAACCGATCTACGTTGTGAAGCATGTACGGAAACGTTTAATGTTGGTTATGCCCCCCAAGAAGGTAGTGAACACTGTCCGCATTGTGGTAATAAAAGGGTACGTCACAATGTCGTCATGTTTGGCGAACCAGCACCCCAGTACAGTCACATCCATGAAGCTATCAGGCATTGTACACTTTTCATCGCCATAGGTACCAGCGGAGCGGTCATCGACATCATCCCCATTGCAAAAGAGTTTAAACACTCCATTCTCATTGATCCAAAACGTCAGGAGACTGCAAGTAAATTTGATCCTCATACTTACATCGATGAATATTTTGAACATTTCATTCAGAAAAAAGCAGGTGCATCAATGGATGATATGATGAAAATTGTTAAGGAACATATGGGTCACTGACAGTAAATATATTTTATATCAAATTAAAGTGAATTTATGCCATTAAACTCATTATTTATTGTCTGTAATCTCATTTTTAATAGCACTACGCAGTACTTGATAGGTATTACGATTAAATATATACTCTTTCGCATTAAACAGTGTGTCAAACATGATCTTCCATAATGTTGAAAAGTTTCCGTCATTCCGTGTATCACAAAGTTGTAGTTGCATTTGGTGTTCAAGTTTACTTAATGCTTTGGCATGTGTGACATAAGACTTAAGCAGTTCATACTCTATGCCCACTTCTTTAAAGTGCTGTACCAGTTTTACAATGGAAGCTTCTTTCTCTGTGTAATCATCCTCATCTATAGGCATTAAGATCTCATCTTTTAAAAGCTGTTCAACCAGTGTTTGATCAACCTTGAATTTTGCTAAGAACTCCTCTTTTGTATAATGTTCTGTATTTACGGGTATGCCACTTAAAGTATGCATAAGCGGTTCTAACATTTTAAATGAGCTTGATAAAGACTGGTTTTTATTTTGTAAAGCATACTTTATCTGTTCGTTTGAACTGCCTATCTCTTCTTTCATGTACAGTATGTACTTGATGAGTTCAAGATGTTCATCACTGTAACGATGCACATTTGATTTGATCTTTTTAGCTTCTGGTAGTAAACCTTCTCGTATATAGTAGAGTATGGTTGATTTTGGAACATTTGTTTTTGATACGAGTTCAGATATTTTATATTCCAAATATTTTCCTTTGATCTTAAAATTTATTTTAGTATAAGAATGATACCCTATAATTATCGTTAAGTTTAACTTAACGTTTTCTGATAGTTGAAGGGAATTTAATGAATATATTTAAGTACATAAAGAAATTCTTCATCTTTATTTGGGATTTTATTTTCTTTTTCTTTGGCATGCCTTATGAACAACAAGCTAAAAAGTTAAAATTTGATGAAGATGATAAAGCATCACGTGGACCTGAAAATCCAAAACCAAAAACTACGGTTTATCGTGCAAATAAAGTCAGCAATGATGAATCAAATAAAAAATAAAATTTAGGAATAACATGAAATTAATAAAATTACTTACGGCATTTACAATTGGTACAGTAACATTAGCAGCACAAAGTTTTTATGTACTTACAGGAGTAGATTCTTATGACCCGATCGTTGCAAATATGTCCACACAGGTAGACAAAAAATATAATGCTGAACTCAAAGAGATATTGAAGACTTCTTCAAAAGAGTTGGGCGTGAATATAGAGGGGCATCCTTCCCGTATATTGGGTTTTATATTGACCGATTTTTCTGTAGGTGATACAAAGGCTCTTAGGGTAGAACTTAGTTTGGGTGAGTATGTGAAAAGAGAAGGAAGCAAAGAGAAGATCTTTGCTGTGACCTACACAGACATACAGCAGTTTAAACCTGAAGAAGAAGCGGAAGATTTTGAGGAACAGCTCATCGATCTTTCTGAAGAGATGGTAGATAAGTTTGCAACGCAGTATAAAGAGGATAACAAAAAGATATCTGCATCTAAAAACGTAGTGGAGCATGAAGGTTTTGCCGCAGAGATGAAGTATGAAACAAACTATGATACTGCACTTGAAAAGGCAAAAAAAGCAGGCAAACCTATCATGATCTTCATGACGACGAACTTTTGTCCATGGTGTCGTAAGTTAGAGAGCCGTGTTCTTGCAAAGGCAGACATTAACGCAAAAGTACAAGAGAAGTATGTGCCTGTGATGCTAAACTTAGATACTGACAAGTTCCCTGAACAGTTTTCAAAATCACGTTTCACACCTATACTCTACGTAGTGGACTCTAAAGATGAAAGTATCGCACATCAGTTTACCGGATATAATAACCGTGATGGATTTTTACAGTTATTGAAGAATTAGATCTAAAAATTTACATATATTTTTTTGTTTTAGAAGTGGCCTGAGCCTCTAAAGGGTTATCAGGCCAGTAGTGTTTTTTATATTTACCTCTTAACTCTTTTTTCACATCATCATAGACATTGTTCCAAAAACTTTCCAAGTCTTGCGTAACCTGCATAGGACGTGATGCAGGAGAGAGTAAGTGTATCATAAGTTTTACTTGCCCATTTAGTATAGTTGGTGTACTTTTTGTACCGAACATCTCTTGCAGACGTACCGCTAAGACAGGTTGTTGTGGATCACTGTAGTCTATAGCTATGTTTGAGCCAGATGCAACCTTTAGTTTACTAGGAGCTAACTTGTCAAGTGTTTGTGTTTGTTCAAAAGACATCTGTCCTAATAGTATATTGTATAGGTCAAGGCTTTTACATGCCCTAAGGGTTGTGATACCAGTGAGATAGGGTGCTAGCCATTCATCCATGTTTTCTGTAAGGTAGGTATCTGAGAAGTCGGGGAATTCCATATGATGGCTATTTACAAAGTTTACTCTTTCTCTAAGGACTTGCGCTTCTTTGCTCCAGTTTAAAGCATCCAAGCCAAGCTTTTCGAGCTCTTCAAGTAAGACTTCGATTACTTTCTCTTCTGAAACATTTTTTGTCTGTATTTCTTTAAGAGTTATAGCTCCTAAACGTGTAACTTTACGGGCTTCCACACGTTCTTGCTCATCATTCCAATTTACTACTTCATAGACTTCCAGTTGATCTTCCAAATACTCTTCTATTTGTCTATGGGTAATGGTTAAGGCTTTATAAATATTTGCATTTGTGTTCTTACCATCAAGGTCTGCTATCACTAAAAAGCCGGAGTTGAAGAGTTCATCTTGCGGGTGCAGTACAGCACCTTTACCGTTTGAGAGGAGGTAGGTAGCACTTTTGTCATTTCTAAGTTTTGCGATGCGATCTGGGTAGGCAAAAGCCAGAAGAATGCCAAGTATCTCTAGATCTGCATTTCCTTTTTGTACTTTCTCTATGCGCTTAGCATTTTTGAGTAGGTATTGACATTGAGCTATGTTGATATATTGCGTATTTACACTGTTTTGTACACGTATATCATGTAGTATGGCGACACGTTCACGTAGATCAGAGGATCCAAAAGCATTACGGTAGATATCTTTCTCTGTGATAAGCACAGCCAAAAGTGATGCCTCATAAGAGAGGTTAAGTTCTTTTGCTTTCAACATCATATGTGCAAGTCGTGGATGCATAGGGTAGAGACTCATTGCTTTACCATGAGAGGTGATAGTTCCATGTTTATCTAATGCTCCAAGATCATGTAAAAGGTCTTTGGCATGATTAACAGCAGTGATAGGAGGTGTATCCATCCATGAGAGTGATGAGATATCGTCGTTACCCCATACAGCAAGTTCCAAAAGTAACCCAGAGAGGTCTGCAGAGAGTATCTCCGGTACATCATGTTTGAGGAGTATTTTGGACTGATGCCAAAGGTGGTAGGCCTTACCCGCAGATAAACGTCCTGCACGGCCAGCTCTTTGTGTGGCTGAGTCTTGAGAAATGAAAGTACTTTCAAGTCTGTTCATTCCAGAAAATGGACTAAAAACTGAGACATTGTGCAGCCCTGAATCTATGACTATTTTGATGCCCTCTATGGTAAGTGAAGTTTGAGCAATGTTGGTACTGAGGACTACCTTTCTAGTGCCTTGAGGCGGTGCTTTTATCGCCTTGTCTTGAGCTTCTTTACTGAGGTTTCCATAGAGTGTTGATACATAGACATCTTTAGGTAGAGTTGTACTTAGAAGTTTTTCCACAGCTTTTATCTCTTTCACACCCGGAAAAAAAACAAGTATATTTCCTTCTTCTTCTTTTAAGATCTTCTGTAACAGCCTAAATACATAGGTAGGCAGCTCTTTTTTTGTAGGTTGTGTGGTTCCTGTGGGAAGATATATGCTCTCAACAGGGTAAGAACGTCCCTCACTTTGAATAATAGGAGCATCTAAAAGATCTGAAATGGCAGAGGTATTCAGTGTGGCTGACATGACGAGTATCTTGAGGTCTTCACGCAGAACATTTTGAGATTCAAGAGTCAAAGCTAAGGAGAGGTCAGCATGTAAAGAACGCTCATGGAATTCATCAAAGATGATGAGTGCGACACCTTCTAAACTTGGGTCATTTTGGAGTTTACGTGTGAGTATACCTTCAGTGACGATGAGTATTTGTGTTTTCTCGCTTTGTACAGAATCCATTTTAACCTGATACCCTATACGTCCACCTACTTTTTCACCTAACATTTCAGCCATGCGTGCTGCTGAAGAACGTACTGCCAAACGACGTGGTTCAAGCATAATGATCTTCTTTCCTTTTAACCAGGGTTCCTCCAGTAGTTCAAGAGGAAGGGCTGTTGTTTTACCTGCTCCCGGAGGTGCTTGGAGTACAAGTCTGGTATGGCTTTGAAGTTTTTCTTTTACTTCTGATAAGACATGATGTATGGGTAGGGTTTGCATGTGAGATTATACTTTAAAATTTGGCAGAAGATGCTTTTAGTTTTAGTGCTTTTGGATATGATACAAATTATATGATCTTGGATAAAGGAAAAAAATGCAAACACTCATTAAAACATTAAAAAATGCACTTGTAGAACCTGATAAATTTATTGAGAATTTACGTTCAGTGAACGAATATCATTTTAGAGAAGACTATACCGTTGCAGTTGTACATCATGAAAAGCGTTTAAAAGAAAAAGAAGTAGCTACGTGTTTGAAAGATAAAGGGTATCTGGATGAAGATGGATATACATTAAATGACTATGATGAACAGATGCTGACAGGTTTTAGAGATTGTGCAACAGACTATGTAAAAAAAATCTCTTTGATGTGTTTTGCAAGTGAAGTAGAAGAAAGATACACATTTAAAGAAAAGTATGCCGGAGATTACTGGAAGAAGATCGTAGACCCTGGTAATTTTAAAGCGGTGATAGAATATGCAAAGTATGATCAGGGTGAAGATATTTGTAAGATCGAATTTGAATTAAGAGAATTGATGCGAAGCTCTAAAGAAGTTCCATCTTTAAAAGTATTACCTTATGTATGGGTGGCCAGAGTATCTAAGGATATAGATATATCTAGAATTTTAAAGCACTATTATGGTGATAACTTTGAGATCTTGGAAGGTGAATCCGAAACGATAGCTATAGGGTGGTATAAAACACTGCAAGAGGTAAATATGCGCTATTTTGTTTGTCCTCCAGCATAAATTTCATTAGCAATAGTATGAGATTACGCTAGAATATAGACAAATAGGAGTTAATTATGGAACTTTGGCAAATTATCGTATTTTGTCTTATACTCATGACGATTGTTGTGGGCGGTTATGTATTTATGTATTTTCATATTTTGAGAACAGACCCAAGAGAATTAGAGTTTAGAAAACATCTCGGTCAAGACGATCGACTGATACCGCCTAAAGAAAAAAAGAAAGATAAAAAATAAAGCATCATATGCAAAATAAAGAGCAAGAATATGCTAAAACATCTTTCCAAGATGTAGCAAATAGATATGATGAGATACCTTTTTTTAAAATATCTGCCAGGCATGTGGCACAGATCATTCATACGTATAAAGATGATGAGAGTTTAGATATTTTGGATGTTGCCTGTGGTACGGGTAATGTAGTTTTAGAGTGTGCTTCTTGTATATCAGAGGCTCAGTTTGATGCTGTTGATATCTCTGAGGGGATGTTGGCTAAAGCCCAAGATAATGTAAACAAGAAAAATCTTACCAATATAGAATTTCACCTACAAGACATCACAAAACTCTCTTTAGAGAAGAAATATGATGTTATTACTTGTTCATACGCGCTCTTTTTCCTTCCTGATGCGCATAAAGTACTTGCAAAACTCATGGGATATCTTAAAGCAGATGGTATAGTCATCTTTACCTCTTTTATGAAAGATGCTTTTTCTCCATCAACAGAAATACTCCTTGAGCTACTTAAACACTATGGTTCTGCTTCGGCCAATGAGTATGACATGCATAAATGGGAAAATCTAAAACGAGTGGAAGATATAGAACGTCTTTGTAAGATGGCAGATGTTGAAAATGTCCAGATAAGATCTGAAGAGATACGTTATGGTATGAGTGTGGATGAATGGTGGCAACTACACAATAATACTGGATATAAAGGTATGTTAATGGAGTTAAATCCTGAGGACTATGAAGATGTGCAAAGAGAGTATTATGAAGCGATGTTCAAACATAGTGATATGGACGGGGATGTAGAATTGATAGCTGACAGTTATTTTGTGACAATAAAGCAGTCATTGTGTTAAATTTTGTACTTATACTTGTATATCTTTTCCTGGGTTATAGCATTAAAAATATCTCTTTCATACCAGCAAACCTAGCAAATTATCTCAATAAATTTGTTATATACTTTTCACTTCCTGCGATGATACTTTTACAGATACCAAAACTGGACTTTAACGCTGATACTTTTATACCCATTGCTGTGGCTTGGATGGTGATGGCACTCAGTGCGCTCTTGGTATTTTTCATAGCAAAGTATCTTCAATTTTCAAAAGAAATAACAGGTTCACTGTTGTTAGTAACCGTACTTACTAACAGCTCCTTTGTGGGTATTCCGCTTATCAGTGCATACTTTGGGGAAATTGCGTTACCTTATGTCATCGTATATGATCAGCTGGGCACTTTTTTAGCACTTGCAACATATGGGACCATCATCGCTGCATATTATTCCGTAAAAAGTGAAGTAAATTTAAAGATAATTGCCAGAAAGATCTTACTATTTCCTCCATTTGTAGCCTTGATCATAGCGATGCTTTTAACAAATGTACAATTTATACCGCTTGTAGATCAAGGACTTCAGGTACTGTCCCAGACCATCATTCCATTTGCACTGGTCGCTGTGGGATTACAGATGCAATTTAAGCTTCCAAAAGAAGAACTCAAACCTTTTGCGATTTCACTTACGATCAAACTTATCATCGCACCACTTATGGCGATACTCATTTGTTATATATTTGGATGGGAAGGTCTGATAGCACAAGTTTCCATTATGGAAGCGGGTATGGCTCCTATGATCACAGCAGCAGCTATGGCCTCTTTGATAGGACTGGCACCAAGGCTTAGTAATGCGATAGTAGGGTATGGTATTTTGATCTCTTTTATTACTACTTTTGTTTTATATACGATAATTACATAGTGAGTGTACTAAAAAGGATCTAGAAGCACTTACTTACTTTTTATAAAAAGTACAAAAGCCACAAAGACAGATACTCCAGAGACCAGTAAGAAAAGTGTTTGTATCCCATAACTGTTGACGATAGGCTCAAAAAGAAGTGGTGAAGAGAACTGTCCTAAGAAAAAGCTTGAAGTGAGAAGACCGGATGCTCTTCCTCTTTTACTTGGTGTTACCTGAGAGAGAAACCATGCGTTTGTGTTGACAAGTAGAAGTCCAAAAGCCATACCTATGAATGCAGTAGAGTAATAAAGGTGACTGATAGCTGGAGCTTGTGAGATGAGAAAAAGTCCCAAAGCAAAGAGTATAAATGTTGCTGCATAGATCTGGATATAGGAGAACCTTGCTTTTATTTTGGCGTACTGCATGGCGGTGATGGCATTAAAGGTCATAGCAGTAGCAATAACAAAACCTATACTCTGAGGTTTACCTCCTAGTGTGTTGACGATGAGGTATGGCAATTGGGTAGGAAGCATATAAAAAAGTACCATGACAAAAAAAGCTGTAAGATAAACAGGTAAGAGCTTGGGTTCCAGTTCCGGATCATCACTGTGTTTGTGTTTTTCAGGTTCATAAAGTGATCTTAGTAACAGGGGTAAGAAGAGTAGGGGTATGAAGTAGATGGCAAAAGGGTATGACCAGTGAATCTGTGCTAGAAGACCACCACTTGTAATGAAGATGATTCCACCCAAAGCCACAGCCAAACCTTGTTTAGACATAAACTTATGACGGGTTTCTTCATCAAAATAATCCCCAATGAGTGCAGTAGAAGATGTCATGATGAGTGCCACTGCAAAGCCAAGCACTGCACGTCCTGCCAAAATGGCATAAAAATCCTGCAGATAAAACCCTGAACTTCCACCAAGTATGAAAAGTATGATCCCTAGGTATAGAGGTTTCAAACGTCCCCATTTATCTACGATATGTCCTGCAAAAGGTGCAAAAAGTGCGATGATAATAGAAGGAATGGTTAACATCAGTTTAGAGAGAAATTCAATGTTAGGTATATCAGAAAAAGTTTGGCTCATAAGAGGTAAAGAGGAGACAACAGTAATACCAGACATCACACCAAGTGTGGCTACGAGAAGTAGGGATATTTGTATATTTTTAGTGATATTTTGCATGGGTTACTTTTATATTTATGATATCTGTTTATTCTTAGATTAATATCTAGAAAAATACAGTCTTTTTTTAACCATTATTGTTATAATAAAAACTTAGTGATACTTATATAAAAGGAACAATAATGCAAAAACCCTACCTAGAGACACAACCCGATGAAAATGGATATTTTGGAAAGTTTGGAGGTGCTTTTCTTCCACCTATGTTAGAAGAACCATTTGCCCAGATTCAAAAAGAGTATAAAAGACTTAAAAATGACCCAGAGTTTATAGAAGAATTAAAATACGTTCGTAAACATTATCAGGGACGTCCTACACCTATCTCGTTTGCTAAAAATCTTACAGAACATTGTGGCGGGGCTAAGATATACTTAAAGAGAGAAGATCTCAATCATTCTGGTGCACATAAATTAAACCACTGTATGGCAGAGGTTATCTTGGCAAAACATCTAGGGAAGAAAAAAGTGATCGCTGAGACCGGTGCAGGTCAGCATGGTGTTGCTTTGGCAACTGCTGCAGCATACTTTGGTTTAGAGTGTGAGATCCATATGGGTGAGGTAGATATAGCAAAAGAACACCCAAATGTTGTTCGTATGAAGATCTTAGGTGCAAAAGTCGTACCTGCTACACATGGTTTAAAAACACTTAAAGAAGCGGTAGACAGTGCATTTGGTGTCTATATGGAAACATATGATGAATCACTGTTCTGTATCGGGTCTGTTGTGGGACCACATCCATTCCCTATGATGGTAAGAGACTTTCAGTCAGTTGTAGGTCATGAGTCTAAAGAGCAGTTCTTAGAGCACGAGGGTAAACTCCCTGACCATGTGATCGCATGTGTGGGTGGAGGAAGTAATGCTATGGGTATCTTTGCAGGGTTTATAGATGATGATGTAGAGCTTGTAGGGGTAGAACCTATGGGTAAAGGTGAAGAACTGGGAGAACATGCAGCAAGTCTTACTTATGGTGAAGAAGGTGTGATGCATGGTTTTAACTCAATTATGTTAAAAGATGCAGAAGGTGAACCTGCTCCTGTATATTCTATAGGTTCAGGTATTGATTACCCGTCAGTAGGTCCTGAACATGCTTACTTAAGCAGCATAGGTCGTACAAAGGTAGGATTGTGTAATGATGAAGAATCTATAGACGCTTTTTATAAACTTTCACAACTAGAAGGTATCATCCCTGCATTAGAGTCTGCGCATGCAGTAGCATATGCCATGAAGTTAGCAAAAACACTTCCGTCAGATCAAACGATTTTGATCAACCTTAGTGGTCGTGGAGATAAAGATATTGACTTTGTAGTAGATAACTATGACGTTCCTGATGCAAAGTTTTAAAAACTGCAAGTTAAGTTAAAAAAAAAGGACATCAGTATATAGTGGTGCTATAATCTCTTCCATGAAACAAAACATAGCACTCGACATACTTAAATCCGGAAAAAATGTATTTATCACGGGGTCAGCAGGTACGGGAAAGACCTATCTGCTTAACCTCTATACTCAATATTTAAAAGAACGAAGGGTTTATCCAACCATTGTGGCACCTACGGGTATCGCAGCGTCACATTTGGGTGGGCAGACCATACACTCATTTTTTGCACTGGGCATACGTGATAGTATAGATGAAGGATATGTAGATTTTTTATTAGACAAAAAATACCTCAAAACACGATTCTCAAAACTCAAACTGCTTATCATCGATGAAGTCTCCATGATCTCTCCAGAGATATTTTCTTCTATGGATCTCATACTGCGTGGTTTTAAAGGTACGGATGCGCCTTTTGGTGGTGTACAGGTCGTGATATCTGGAGATTTCTTTCAGTTGCCTCCTGTCTCAAAAGAACCTAAAGAAAAACGTTTTGCATGGCAGTCTCCTGCCTGGAAAGCTCTGGATCTACAGACATGTTACCTGCAAGAGAAATTTAGACAAGATGATGAGAGACTCATAGGTGTACTGGATGACATTCGTTCAGGTGAGATATCAGCCACATCTGAATCACTACTCTCAAGCAGGCACGAGAAAGAACTCAGCATTGACACACCTACTAAACTATATACACATAATGTAGATGTAGACCGTATAAACCTAGAAGAGTTGGAGAAGCTTGATGGTGATGCTAAACTGTTCGTCTGTGAGACAAAAGGGTCGGAGAAGAATATAGAGAAGATCTTTAAATCTTCTTTAGTCTTAGAAGAGTTGGCATTAAAAAAAGGTGCAGTGGTCATCTTCATTAAAAACAATACAGAAGAGGGTTATGTAAACGGTACAACAGGTACAGTACAAAGCTTTAGTCCCATAGATAACATGCCCATAGTAAGAACCACCGATGGACGGAAAATAAAGTTGGAACAAGAGGACTGGTCACTGGAAAATGACAGCGGGAAAGTGACAGCTAGTGTCTCACAAGTACCTCTGCGTTTGGCATGGGCAATTACTATACATAAATCTCAGGGGATGACACTTGATGCGGCAGAGATAGACCTTTCTAAAACTTTTGAAACAGGGCAAGGGTATGTAGCCCTTTCACGTATTAAAAACATAGAAGGGTTACGGCTTATGGGCTTAAACCCCATGGCATTACGTGTTGATCCGCTTATACTACATGTAGATGAGCGCATAAAGATGGCGTCACAAAAAGCAGCAGAGAGCATAATGTCTTTTTCTAAAGAGCGTTTAGATGAGGTATTTGAAAGTCATGTCTCAGAGCTTGGCGGTGTAGTAAGTAAAGAGAAGATAGAAGAAGAGAAACAGAACATCAAAGAGGGTAAACCTTCACACTCTGCCTATGTCACACCCACCTACACAAAAACAAAAAACCTGATAGAAAAGTCAGATACACTTATGAAATTAGCCATCAATAGAGGGTTGGGTAAAAGTACCATCGTACAACATCTTGCCCGTATAAAAGAAGAAAATCCCGAGATAGACTTAGATAAATACAAACCTAAAGATGAGATCTTTAACCGGGTAGATGATGTGGTCTTAAAACTTAGAACCAAGAACATGAAAGAGAACTTTGGCGAAGATGGCAAGCTACGCTTAAAGCCTGTGTATGAGGCTTTAAACGGTGAGGTGACTTATGATGAATTACGGGTTTGTATGTTGTTTTTGAGATAAATAGTCATAGACATTATACTAACAAACTTGAAAAGATATTAATTTGAGATACTTTCTCCTCTGATCTATTTTTTATCTTACAATATTTCTAGATCATTTACAGAACACTTTATAAGGTTTTCTATAGAGGGTATATATTTATGGCCTGCAAACGTCGTTACAGAGGATAACCTTATAAATTAGATTATAAGGTTTTGATTATTTATTAAAATACGTAAAAACAAACAATGGGTACTGGGTGCCTAGTTGATACTGACCAACAATAAGAGTATGTTTGTATTACGTTTTTCTTTTAGAGAGACTATCGATGAAAATATCTAAAAATTGTAGATACTTCTTGGTTAATTTTACTTCTGTATACCTATCCTAAATCATTTCAATATTATGCTAACTATGAAGCATAAAAAGAGAAAAATTATACTGCTTATATTTTCATAAAATTTAAGTTTAAATTTAGCTCAAAATCTCAAATTTTGCAATATAATTCTAATTGCAGATAGTCAATAAAATTGGGTTGAGTTGGTTAATCGAAAAACGATGCATACTTGTATAAATGCTATAGCCAATTAGTCTATATCTCATGATATTTTCTAAGGTTATATTCTTAAATGGAGGTTTGAGCCCTTATGTTCAAAAAACCTTAACAAGGCCGCTTATTGGCTTGAAACAGTCTATAGCAATAATTAATACTGGATGGTTTGTACTCGAAACATGGCAGTATTTCTTCCTTCTGCTAGAGGGGATCAGTACATGAGAAATTTTATAAACAAAAGTAGAGCAAAATGTTCAAGCAAATTTTTTTAAAACATATTCAAGAAACGCTTGGTGATTCGACAGAGATAAGTCGTTTTTTAGATATTCTAAAACAGCTTATTCGTACACCCTCAGTCGTTGGAGCAGAGCATTCTTTTTTTCTTCTACTTAAGAGAGAACTTGAAGAGAGAGGCATAGAAACTACACTTTATGAGGGTGTATTGGTTGCAGAAGGTGATGAACCAGACTCAGGCATGATGAGTGCACATATTGACAGGCATGGATTGGTATGCACTGGCCCAAACGAATTTCAATATGCTGCCTTTACTGCTCATAACAGAGGCGATTTGACTGGAGATTCTGTAGCAGAAAAGACCTATAGGGATATTATTGAACGATTTATCCATCAACGTGTACAAGCATATGACCCTTGGTCTGGAGCTTACCTTGGCTTAGGTGAAATAGATAATGCATATCTTTGTGAACGCAGAGAGAACTTACTTTTTAATGTGAAAGGGTTGGAGCATTTGTATGCAGGCACGCCAGTCGCATTTGTAGACACCTTGAGCTATGATGAGGGACACCTCTCAGCGCAATTGGACAATGTACTAAGTGCAGCGATCATCCTTTTTTTGTATGAGAGAGGTTATAGAGGTAGAGCGTTTTTTACAGCATCAGAAGAAGTAGGTAAAAGCTGGCGTTTTTTGCTTGAATGGTTCAGAGGAAGAGATATCACTACAGACGAACTGCTGGTACTTGACACCAGTCCTTTTCCTGATAGAAAAAGTGCTGATGCACAGCATATCGTACTACGCAATAAAGATGCAAATGCAGTATTTAGCTCACCGTTGACATTTAAGATTACAGCACTCTGTGATAAACTAAATATTAACTATGGCTATAAAGATCTGTTTATAGAGGCTAAAAACGAAGAACTTTTAGTTGAAAATAAGGCACAGTACTCACTTGGTAGTACCGAAATGGGGCGTTTGGTCAATGCAAGCAAAGGAAGCATACAGGGGACAACCTTTCAGTTGCCTACCACTGGGTATCATACGACCAGCGAAACGGTCTCCATGGCTGCTGTAATTGATGCCATAAAAGTGCTTGAAACACTATATATAAAATAAAAGGAAACAAAATGGAAGTCATTGGATATATTGAGTCTGTAGATTTACCAGAACTTGAACTCTTTGGATTAGATGCAAAGATAGATACGGGAGCAGACTCATGTTCTATACATTGTGATGATATTGTCATTGAGGGTGATTTTGTGACATTTTTACTGCATGATGAAGTGCACCTTGCTTATCATGGGAAAAAGATTACCCTACCTATAGCCAGACGAAGTAAAGTTAAAAGTTCAAACGGAAAAAGTGAAGAGAGGATTTTTATAGAGATTCCTATAAAATTGGGTTGCAAAACCTATAATGCGGAGATCTCTTTAAGTAATCGGGGAAATATGAAATATGCTATGCTAATTGGAAGACGCTTTATGTCGCAACGTTTTCTGGTAGATGTGTCTCACAAATATATAACTAAAAAGGAAAAATAGATGACTGTTTACATACTTTCAAGAAACACAAAACTCTACTCAACGCAAAGATTACTAGAAGAAGCTGAAGCAAAGGGATGGAATGTGCGTGTCATAGATTATTTGATGTGTACTATTGAGATTATGAAGGGAGAGCTGGTAGTTGTTTACGATGGTGAAGTCCTACCCGTACCTGACGCCATTATCCCTCGTATTGGAGCAAGTCGTACTTTTTACGGGACAGCTATGGTACGTCACTTTGAGATCATGGGAGCGTTTTCAGTTGCCGGGAATCTTGCGATTGCACGTTCCAGAGATAAGCTAAGAAGTCTTCAGGTTTTGTCTACGCATGATGTTGATATGCCAAAGACCGTTTTTGCATCAAACAAAGCCAATGCCAAAGATGTCATTAAACTTATTGGAGGGACACCATTAGTTCTAAAGATTCTTGAAGGAACACAAGGTGTTGGTGTAGTACTAGCAGAGACACAAAAAGCTGCACAATCGGTTTTAGATGCATTTTATGGCATGGACGTGAGTCTTTTGGTTCAGGAATTCATTAAAGAAGCAGGTGGAGCAGATATTCGTGCCTTAGTTGTCGGCGGACAAGTAGTAGGTGCAATGAGACGTCAAGGTGCAGAAGGCGATTTTCGTTCCAATCTACACCAGGGAGGAAGTGCAATTGCACATAAGCTGAGTCGCAAAGAAAAATCTATGGCAATCGCTGCAGCCAAAGCTATGGGGCTTGGTGTATGTGGTGTAGATATGATTCCGTCTGATCGTGGTCCATTGGTTATGGAAGTTAATTCTTCTCCTGGACTTGAAGGTATTGAGAAAGCCACTGAAGAAAATATTGCAGCTAAAATCATGGATTATATTGAAGCCAATATTACAGTGACTGACAATAAAAGACCTCGTCGTAAAAAAGATAACATCGGAGCCTAAGATGCTTAATACAAAATTTGTGCTTGGTGGGACAGAGGTACCCAAGGGTGTCAATATGACTGTTAATCTTGAATTGCCTAAGATGTATAATACACCTACCCAGTTACCGGTAAGGGTTATTAGAGGTAAAAAAGACGGGCCTGTTGTTTTTATTAGTGCAGCCATTCATGGGGATGAACTGAACGGTATAGAGATTATAAGAAGATTTAGGATGTTGAGTATTCTAAAGAGGCTTAAAGGAACGGTCATCTTAGTGCCTATTGTTAATGTTTATGGCATAATGACTTTATCCAGATATCTGCCTGATAGAAGAGATCTAAACAGGAGTTTTCCTGGAAGTGCAAAAGGCTCTTTGGCAGGGAGAGTAGCAAAGATTTTTTTTGATGAGATTGTTAGTAAATGTGATTTGGGTATAGATCTACATACAGGAGCTATACACAGGTCAAATCTACCTCAAGTGAGAACCAACATTGAAAATGAATATACATTCAATCTTGCAAAGGTATTTGGAGCACCTGTTGTATTGCATTCAGCAATTAGAGATGGCTCTCTTCGTGCAGTTGCACAAGAGGAAGGTGTACCAATTTTACTTTATGAAGCAGGTGAAGCTTTAAGGTTTGATGAGTCAAGTATCAGAATAGGTGTACATGGTATAGTGAATGTTCTCAGAGAGAACAATATGCTTCCACAGGTATCACGTAGAAAACCCGCAAAAACTCCTGTTGTTACAAAAAGCAGTCAATGGACAAGAGCAAGTGAAAGTGGTATGCTGAGAACAATAAAAGCACTTGGAGACACAGTGCAAAAAGATGAAATTATTGCATTTATAGATGAGCCTCTGGATGATGAATGTTTTGAAATCAGGTCACCATTTGATGGAATCATCATTGGTAAGTCTGAAATCCCTTTGGTGCAAGCAGGAGATGCAATTTTTCATATAGCCAGGTTTGGAGATCTTGAGACAGCAGAGCATAAGATCGGATATTTTAGCGAAGATGCTATTGAACAAAGTGAATTTCATGAGCTGAATGATGAAGAGAGTATTGAATAGAGAACGCTGTCTTGCGTACACATTTTTATAGGCATAGTTATTCTTCCTCAGACATATAAAGTTATGTCACATAAAACTACATGAGCTGTGATTCCGGACCCTCTTTATTTGGCTCAGCCTGTTTGACATGTAAATCCAATTGAGGGAAAGGTATTTGAATATGGTGCTTATTGAGTGCAGCATAGATAAATTTTAAAAAATCTGATTTTGTTCCTGAAGGTTTAAGGGTAGACGGCCCTTTGACCCATACTATCAGCTCATAGTCCACAGAGCTTGACCCCATAGCCGTCATCCAGATAAGGGGTATGTATTTTAGAGGTTTTGAAACATAATTGATATTGGCGTGTTTGAGTTCTTCCAAAATCACCTCCTCTACCTTTTCGTTAGTCGTTCCATAGGCAACAGAAAAGGGGATATGTATACGTCTGATATCATTCTCTAAGGTCCAGTTGATAACATTATTTTGAATGAAAGAAGAGTTAGGGATAATGACGTCAATATTGTCATTGGTAGTAACAGTAGTTGAGCGCATTTTCATATCACTGACCGTACCTCGGATCGTATCCGTGACTTCTATGTAGTCCCCTATTCGAATAGTCCGCTCAAACATCAGTATGATTCCTGCAGCAAGGTTAGAGACGACTGTTTGCAAACCAAAACCAATACCGATAGAGAGTGCTCCTGCAATCAAACCTAGATTGGAAAGGTCAAGACCTATAGTTTTAAGTGCTATAAGTAAAGTAATAAATGCGAGTGCATAGTAGCCTGCACTTGAGATCATCTTGGCCGAAGAATAAGAAAGTTTCTCTCGTGTTGCCAGATTCATGATTTTTCGTTTATAAAATGCAGCAAGCATAAACCCAAGTATTAAAACCAAAAGTACTTTGAGGATATCAATAATAGAAATGCCTCGTTCATTAAATACAAAAAGAGCTTCAGTGAGCTTCTTGTATGTATATTCATAAAGACTTTCAGCGCTGTGCTCTACATCTGAGAGTGCGAGCACTATATTGCCAGCGACGTCTTTGAATACTTCCTTAAGTATAGTACGCTTAAGCGTATAATGCTCAATAAGTTCTGGTACCAGTGTATTGATATCTTCTTTACTGGACTTGAGAAGATCAAGCGTTTTTTGATTTTCTTTTACTTGTAGATAAGCAAGAGAAAGGAGTATGGTTTGATCTATTTTTGTAGTGATTGCTTCTAATCTGCTTGAAGTGTTTACACGCAGATTAGTATTCAAAGTCTTTGAGATAGTCTCATGATGCATAAGTTCACGTTCTTTGGCCAATTTGAGCGCAATGGCTTCTTTCTCTATGGAAGAAAACCTTTTATTGGTGGTAGCAAGTTTTTGCTCTAAATCCGGAATATTAAAGATAACTCGTTCTAAGGCATTCTTAAAACGATCTTCTCCTTTTTTTACCATTGTTTCATATGCCTGTATAGATTGCTCCTGGTTTTTCCCTTTAAGTTTATAGAATGCATATTGTAATTGGTAAAGCAGTAAGTTTTTTTTATCTTCAGTCGTCATACTGCTGATACTTTCACTTAAAGATTTTCGTTTTAATTGCATGTTACTTACTTGTTCTTTCAAGTTATCAATTGTTGTATATGTATCGGTCAGAGAATTAAGATAAGAAAGATAGCTCTCCGTGCTGATTTCTTGATTATCTGGTAAAAGTGAATCAGGCATAGCATGAATTTTTGGTGTAAATGAGCTCATGTTCGCAAGTTTTTCTAAAATCATACGTTCGGTGGCAATACGCTCTATATCAGCTTGTTCTTGAGGCTTCTCCTGGTCAATAAGTTTTTGAACTTGCGCATAATAGGCTATGGTGTTATTACCCTCATAAAGTTTTGTATCTATATCAGTCGAATATAAAGAAAGGGAGAGAAGTAATAATATAAATAAGGATTTCATAGAGTCCTGCTTTTTTTGAATTATGGCATAGTATATAATAGAAATATTTAACACTAAATCATAATGATATGATACACAAAATTTAAATCAAAAATACAATTTTATTAAGAAGAGAGGTAAGGATGAAATATGGCATCCCTTCGTCTACTATTTTGATATAATATTTGATTAAGAATAAAGGCATGAGTATGGAACATATTGAACAGCAGCTTGACTCTCTTCATTTAGAAGACTTACGTAATGGATTGCACCCTTCTATATTTGATGAGAATGATGATTATAATATGCTTATTATCCGTCTTCCTGTTGTTAAGGATGTACTTGATAGAAGTTCATTAGGTTTTATAATTACCGAAGAAAAGAGTTATTTTTATAATGCAATAGATAATAGATTTGAAGCATTTCCCAAGCGTTTTGATGGACCTTATAGAACTATAGATACCTTACTAGACAAATTACTCATATCGTTTAATGCATATGAAGATAGGATCGGAGATATGGAAGAATCTCTGTATGAAGATAGTGCACAAAAGAGTTTTATGACAGATTGGTTAGAACTCAAAAGAGATATATTGAGAATAGAACGTGTTATGTCCCGTACTTCAACAGTGTTGAAGGATATGATTGATTATTATGAATCAGTCGAAGATTTCCCGATGAATCATTATGTAGATATACATGAGCATTGTGAACGAATCGTACGTTCTGCAGCGTTACAGCTTTCAAAACTTGACTATCTGTATAGTTTTTACAACACTCGAACCAATGAAAAAATGAATCGCTTGATTTTTCTTCTAACTATCATTTCAGCTATTTTTCTTCCACTTAATCTTGTTGTTGGGTTTTTTGGTATGAATACAAGTGGTCTTCCTTTTACTGAAGGGGCAAGTGGCACATTGAATGCTGTTTTCACCATGGGGTCCCTGATGGCCATAACATCATTGTTGGTGTTTTTATGGCGTCAAAGTATTGAAAGGCAAAGCTAATAGATTAATATGTGTCTAGGTAAACAGACTACACTCAAAACGTTCTTAATTTCCCCCTTTATTTTTGGAAAATAATACAATTAACACCTATTTAAATAACACTAAATGATACAATAAACAAGCCTTTTAATATCAAATGTGAGAATAAAATGACAAATAGTACTAAAAAATGGGTATGGGAACATGACGATTATCCTAACTTCCCTTATGATAAAGACAGAATAACAGAGAAGCTGAGAAAGGCTGAATACCTTAGAGGAATCCTTGCCGGTATGCTCTCTTTTGCAAATAAAGAGGATCTTGATCAATTTGAAATAACCAGTATTACAGATGAAATAATCGGTACATCTCAAATAGAGGGAGAATATCTGCGAAGAGAGAGTGTAAAAGACTCAGTTGCAAATGCTATTAATAATGAATATACTTCAATAAAAGACTTGTCTACAAGGCACACTGATAACCTTGCAGAGCTAACCCTTGATAGCTTTCGAAACAATGAGCCTTTATCTCTTGAAAGGCTACATGGCTGGCATAATGCAATTTTTGCAAACACTAGTGGCTATGAAGGTGTCAATAAAATAACAATAGGCGTATTTAGAGACTATGACAATATGAGAGTTGTTGAAAATATATTCGGCAGAGGAGGTAAGATCGTGAAATATGTTGCCCCTCCCCACCATCTTATAGAAAAAGATATTGAAGCATTAATAGAATATTGCAATACAAGTGATGAGGAGCCTTACATAAAAAGTGCACTGGCTCACTTATGGTTTGTTTCTATACACCCTTATGATGACGGAAATGGTCGGATCTCAAGGGCCATTGCAGATTATATTCTTTCTCGTGACACTCAAGATGAATATAAAATTTATTCTATGGCTGATGCAATATTTTCAAAGCGTGTAGCTTACTACAGTACTTTGGATATGACCACCAATATGCACAAGAATAGACATTATGACTTCACTCTCTGGGTAGAGTGGAATATAGATATTCTTATTAGTGCTTTAGAGAGATCTCATAAAAATATTTTATTTATTATAAAAAAAACTAAGTTTTGGGATAAGTATCGAGAAGTCAAATTAACCAAAAAACATATACAGTTTTTGGATATTTTTATAGACGGTCTTTCAAAAAAAAGAAAAAATGAATTTTCTAATAATGACTATAGAGAGGCTACAAATGCCAGTTCTGTAACTGCAAGCAGGCATATCAAAAAACTTCTTGAATGTGGGTGTGTTAGGAAGATAGAAGGAAAAGCAAAACGCAATGCCAGCTATGCTTTAAATTTTGATGAAGAGTAGTTATATAAATAACATCTCACGTTCATTTCTAACTTAATATGCTTTAATTAGATAGAATTACACTTAATAGTAAATACAATAGGGTTCTAATTTTGCAATATAAAGAAATTCTTGAAAATATTAGTGATTGGTTATGGGCAGTGGATACCTCTGGTAAATATACATACTGTAGTCAAAATGTAGTTGATTTCTTAGGTTATACTGCAGAAGAGGTGATTGGGAAAACACCTTTCGATTTTATGAGTGAGAAAGAATCTTTAAGAGTATCAAAAATATTTGAAGATATAGCTATTCGTCGTGCCCCCATTAAAGATCTTGAAAATACAAATATACGTAAAGATGGTTCAATTGTTACTCTTCAGACAAGTGGAGTACCTGTTTATGATAAAGAGGGAATATGGTTAGGATATGAAGGTACAGATACTAATATTACAGAGAAGAAAAAATTAGAACAAACTAAAGTGACCTATGAACTACTTCATAAACTAACAGAAACTGTACCAGGAGCGATTTTTCAATATAGACTTTATCCAGATGAAAAATCAAGCTACCTATATGTAAGTAAGGGTATAGAAAATATATTTGAAGTATCTCAAGAAGATATTTTACAAGATGCAAGCATTATTTTCAAGAAAATACATCCAGATGATTTGAATATGGTTGAAGTTGCAATTAAAGAATCAGTAGAGACAATGGAAGAGTTTAATCTGGAATATAGGGTTAATCTACAAAAAAAAGGTCTACGTTGGCTTCATGAGAAAGCTAAAATAGAAAAACTTGAAGATGGTAGTATTTTATGGCATGGTGTTATTAATGACATCACAGAACAGGTTGTCTCTAAACAAAAACTGGTGCTTTTGTATGAAACACTTCAGACTCAGGTAGAAAAAAACCAACTTCTAATAGAAGAAAACAAACTGTTCATTTCTGATATGGTCCATCAGATGAGAACACCTATGTCTGTGATTATGATCAATTCTTCACTTTTAGAGATAGAAACAGAGGATCAGGTCTCCTCTTATGTTGAACAGATAAACTCAGCCATAAACATGCTTTCAAATGCTTATGAAGATCTCAACTATATTATCACAAGTGATACGATAGAGTACAAAGCCATAGAGGTTAATTTAAGTGAATTCCTTCATGAAAGAATTCACTTTTTTGAAGTGATCGCCAAAGCTAACGATAAGAACATACATACAAATATCTCAGATAATGTAGAAGTAAGTATCAATGATACAGAATTGGAGAGACTTATAGACAATAATATATCTAATGCTATTAAACATGGTAAGAATAAAAGTGAGATAGAGATTGTTCTGGAAAAAAATAATTCGAACATTAGTTTAAAATTCATCTCAACAGGGCAAGCTATAAAAGATATCGATAAAATTTTTGAGAAAAATTATACGGAAAGTCATCTTGCAAAAAGAAATTTGGGACTAGGGTTGAATATGGTCAAAAATATATGTGAGAAAAATAATATTAGCTATAGTGTCCATTCAAAAGATGGAACCAATATATTTACCTATCGTTTTAATGGATAAATATATAGTTAAACTACTTGAATTAAATCTCTTATGAAAATAATACTTTCATAAACTCTAATGATATAGAGAAGCTTGAAAAATGTATGATGATGTTTTTATAACCTTGTTTCAAGCGCCACATACTTCACAATAAACACATTTTAGTACCTTGAAAACAACAATTACATAAAAATAGATTATATTAATAATAAGTCTAAGTTATTATTAATATAAAAACTACTATAATTCCTCATAACTTAAAAAATAAAAGGGTACATAATGAAAAAAATTATTACAACTTCTGTAGCAGTAGCTGCATTATTAACAAGCGTTCAGGCTGATTCTGATTTCGATATGAATTCAATGATGAAAGATATGAAAGAAGCGATGATTAGCATGAGTAAAGATGCTAAAGATTCTGCTACAGCAATGAAAGACGGAGCTGTTGAGACTTCTAAAAGTGCTGAGAGATCAGTAACAACTGTAAGTGCAGATGCAAAAGATTCAACTGTAAAAGTTTCTGATGACCTTAAAGTAGTAGAAGTAGCAACTTCAAAAGATACTAGAGATACAGTAGTAGCTGTTTCTACTGATTCTAAAGATGCATTGACTAACACAACTAAAGATCTTAAAGATTCTTCAACTGTAGCTTCTAAAGAGATGAAAGATTCTACAATCGCTGTTTCTAAAGATTCAACTGATGCAGTTAAAACTGTTTCTAACGACACAACTGCTTCTGTTAAATCAGTATCTGCAGATACAAGTGATGCAACTAAAACTGTTTCTAACGATTCAGCAGCATCTGTAAAAACAGTATCTACTGATTCTTCAGCATCTGTAAAAACAGTATCTGCTGATTCAGCGGCATCTGTGAAAACAGTATCTGAAAATACAAATGACTCTGTGAAAACAGTATCTAACGACACAAGAGATTCTATCAAGTCTACTAACGAAAGTGCACGTGATTCTGTAAAACAAATTTCAACTGACTCTTCTGCTTCAGTGAAAAGTGTTTCTGATAACATCAACGATTCTACAAAAACAGTATTAAGTGATTCAAAAGGATCTGTAAAAGCGGTAAATGATAAAGTAGTTGCAAGTGCTGCTCCTGTATCAATTCCAAGTGTTAAAAAATAATTTCAAACGACTAAATTCTCAGAGTAACTCTTAATAGAGTTGCTCTTTTCTATCTTCTTAGTTTTATAAAATGATTATACATCACTGTTTTTTAGAAATAATTATTTTAAATGACTAAATTTGATAAACCATAAAACACTAATTAGAAATTTTTATATAAAATAAAATATCCAAGGTAATACAATGTTAAAAGATTTTTTAAAATTAGAATGTTTCTTAACTGTAGCAAGAGAGAGAAGTTTCTCTAAAGCATCAGCTAAACTAGGAATAACGCAACCCGCAGTAACACAAAAGATCAAAGGTGTAGAAAAGTTTCTTGGATGTAAGATCATTGAGCGTAAAAAAAATGGTCTTACACTTACTTCTGAAGGTGAAGCATTCTATAAAGTAGCAGTGAAGATTGAAAAAGAGATCATAGCTGCAGAAAAAAATATATTGAAAATCATTGATAAAAAGATGACCTTCAAACTGGGAGCATCCTATACGATAGGAACCTGTATTATTCCTGGAGAGTGCCTGAATATAATGAGTCAATCTATCGATAATGATGTGAAGTTAAGCATAGATGATAGTAAAGTTATTGTGCAAAAACTGAAAGATAATATGTTGGATGTGGGACTCATCGAGACACCTGTAATGGATAATGACCTGATATATAAAGAGTGGATGGAAGATGAGTTCGTACTTGTAAGTAATGTCCCCATTCCTAAAATAGTCAACAAAGAAGACCTCAATGATTACTGCTGGGTCTTTAGAGAAGAGACATCTCCTGTAAAAAAAGCTGTTACAGAAGTATTTGACGATTTAGGTGTTTCATGTAACAATTTCAATGTTCTTAGTGAAGTGAGTAATTCAACTGTTGTATTGCAAACAATTAAAAAAAGTAAAAAAGTTCAAGATAAACCAGTCGTTTCTGTTATTTCAAAACATGCGATCGTAGATGAAGTGGCAAAAGGTGAACTTTTCGAAGCAAGACTTACCGGTCACAAAATGACACGTAAGTTTTACATCGTATATTCAAAAGACAACAAACATAATGCCTATGTAAATAATGTTGTAGAATATATCTTAGCTGGTAATTGCTAAAGGTATAAAAGCGTTTAGACTCAAGCGATAGAATGCTTAATCTCTCATTCTTAAATTCATTGGCTATAATGACTTATGAACAGTAAAAATGAACACCACTCTTTTTCAAAACAAATTTTAGATTTTTATTTCTCTTTATCTAAAGATACAACTTTGCCCAATGGAGTAGAGACCATTTACCCTTTTGATAATCCAGAAACACGTAGAGTCATGCAAACTTTTTTTAACAAATACTATGATGATGATAGACCTCGTACGTATTTG